>QHOF01000310.1:3669-6627 GCA_003219335.1 Verrucomicrobiota bacterium
CACTTGTCCCAAATGCAGCACCACAAACGGCGCGTTCAAGCGCGCTGCGAAATCGATTGTCTGAAGCGTTTGCTTCACGGCGCGCTCACGTTCCTCTGAAGAAACGGCCGAAAATTGGTAGCAGTCTGGCGAAGCCATCATCACTTCGACGGGCAACGGACAAAAGTTGTGCAAACTGCTGAAGCGGGCTTGTCCGGCATCAAACGTTTTTTGTATTCCCGGCATCAGCGACAGACGGATACCATGGCCCAGCTCGATCAAATCAAATCCAACTTCGGTTTTGATTTCGCGGAGCATTGCGTCTCCGGCGGTATGGCGCCCGGAGTTCCAGCAAGTAGAAAACGCGATCACGCTAAACAGCAGCGGCGACCGGCGGCGGCGCTTCGGCCTCGTGCGCTTCTGCGACTGCAGGTTGGGCGCACTGCCGGCGCACGCGCCCCAGAACAATCAACGCGATCAGGGCGTAGCAACCGGCCGCGATTGCCAGTGCTGTGCGCATTCCGATGAGATCCGATAGGCCAGTAATTCCCAATCCCGCGACTGGCATCAGACCAACAAAACTCAACATAAACACAGCGGAGACGCGCCCGCGCAGATAATCGGGTGCCCGTTCCTGTACAATCGTGTTCGCCAGCCCGAAGTTCATCGCTAGCCCAAGCGAATTAAAAATCAGCAGCGCGGTCGCAAGATAGAAACTTGGCGCCCGCGACAAACTGAAAATCGCACACGCGACGATGCAAACGTTCATCATCATGATCGGCACGCGTTTGCCGCGCGGAATGCTGATCAAGAAAATCGCGCCGACCACGGAGCCGACTGCTGAAGCGCCCATCAAAAAGCCCAGTCGATCTGCGCCGAGGCCGAGTACCAGTCGCACATATAACGGCATCATCACGGTAATGATCGGAAAAATGAAAACGGTCGTCGCTGCGATGAGGCCGATCATTGCAAGACTCGGTTTGTCTTCCGCGACGTAACGAAAGCCTTCTTTAATTCCGCTGGCGCGTCTTTCTTCTTCTTCAGCCGTGCCGCGCGCTCGCGGGGGAATCGTAAACAGCGCGATGATCAATGCGATGAATGATAGGGAGTTGGCAAAAAAAGCGGAAGCCATGCCGAATGCGCTGATCAACATTCCAGACAGTGAAAAGCCCACCATTCGGGATCCGTGAAATACCGTGCGATCAAGGGAGATTGCGCTCTGAATCTCCTCCCGCTTGACCAATTCCGGGACGAGCGCATTGAGCGTCGGCATTTCAAAAGAATTCGAGATTCCGAGGATCGCGGCGAAAATGAAGATTTGCCAGATCGCGATCTTTCCACTCCAGAGCAACAATCCGATTGAAACCGCAATTCCAATCTGGACGTATTGCGTGATCAGCAGAATCTTGCGCTTATCAAATTTGTCGGCAGCTGAGCCTCCGAGCATCGTCAACGCCAGCATCGGCAAGCCGGCGCAAAGGTTCACCAGCCCGAGCATCAAAGCGGAAGTCGTGAGCGTGGCCATTACCCAACCCTGCGCCATCACCTGCATCCACGTCCCCGTATCGGAGATCGCACTGCCGATGATATAACGGCGAAACGGCCCCGGTCGCAGAACGCGCAATGCGTGCCGAGTGCCCAATTTTACCTCCGTGCTCATCGCAAACACTCATCGTTGTAGAGGCGTTTGTGTCAAACGCATGGGTGCGGAGTCGCCATTGGCAATTGCCTCTGTCGCTCGCGTTCATATCTTGAAGCATGCGCATCGACAAATACACACAGAAGATGCAAGAGGCGCTGCAGGTCGCGCAGGATCTGGCTTCGCAAGCCAATCATCCGGAAATCACCAACGAGCATTTTCTTTCCGCTCTGCTGGATCAGGGTGAGGGCATAACGCGGCCGCTCCTTGAAAAGCTTGGAGCAAATGTAGATCGGCTGCGTGCACAACTGCGCTCAGAGCTGGAGCGCCGCCCGAAAATCCACGGTGCCGCAGCAGACGTGCGCCTCTCGAACGAGCTCCGCACCGTGTTGGACAGTGCGGAGAAAGAGATGTCGAAACTGAAGGATGAATTCGCGAGCGCTGAGCATTACTTGCTGGCATTAGCCGGCGCCCCGCCGAGCGGGGTTCCTGCGGCAAAATTATTGAAAGATATCGGCGTCACGCGCGACAAGCTCATGCAAGGGCTACAGCAGGTGCGGGGCTCCCAGCGGGTGACTGATCAAAATCCCGAAGGCAAGTATCAGGCGCTGGAGAAATACGGCCGCGACCTCACCGAGTTGGCGCGACGCGGCAAGATCGATCCGGTGATCGGACGCGACAACGAAATCCGACGCATCATGCAGGTGCTGTCACGCCGAACGAAAAATAATCCAGTGCTCATCGGCGATCCCGGTGTTGGCAAAACGGCAATCGTGGAAGGCTTGGCGCGGCGAATCATCAGCGGCGACGCCCCGGATTCGTTAAAGCAAAAGCGAATCATCGCCATGGACATTGGCGCGATGGTCGCCGGCGCAAAGTTCCGCGGCGAATTCGAAGATCGACTCAAAGCGTTTTTGAAAGAAGTGACCGATGCGCAGGGCCAAATCATCCTGTTCATCGACGAACTACATACCATCGTTGGCGCAGGCGCAGCGGAAGGTTCCGTCGATGCGTCGAACATGCTTAAGCCGATGCTTGCGCGTGGCGAGTTGCGCACGATCGGCGCAACTACGATCGATGAATACCGCAAATACATTGAGAAAGACGCTGCGCTCGAGCGGCGCTTTCAGCCGGTGCTGGTAAATGAACCGACCGTTGAAGACACGGTCGCGATTCTGCGCGGATTAAAGGAACGCTACGAAGTGCACCACGGCGTGCGCATTACCGACAGCGCGCTCGTTGCAGCAGCGATGCTGTCGCATCGCTACATCACGGACAGATTTTTGCCGGATAAGGCGATCGATCTGGTCGATGAAGCAGCGTCGCGTTTGAAGATCGAG
>QHOF01000311.1:0-336 GCA_003219335.1 Verrucomicrobiota bacterium
TCAAGCGCCATTTCGTTGCGGATATCTTGCAGCGAATCCATCGGCGGAACGGGAAAATAACCTTCCTTCGGCCGGATTTTGTAGCTGAGGTTCGGAAATTCTTCGCGCGCGCTGTTCCAATGCACTTCCGCGCTGTCGATGTGGTGAAACGAAGAATTGCCGTCGTAACTGAAGCGCACATCATCGAAAATGAAGAACTCGGCTTCCGGCCCGAAGAATGCGGTATCGGCGATGCCGGTACTCTTCAAATAAGCTTCGGCTTTTTCGGCGACACCGCGCGGGTCGCGATCGTACGGTTCGCGCGTGATTGGATCGACAATGGTGCAAATCAAACTC
>QHOF01000311.1:495-966 GCA_003219335.1 Verrucomicrobiota bacterium
GTGGTGGTGAAATGCTGCCACGTGCCGGGCAGATCGGTGAATTTGAAATCCACGAGTTTCACCTCGTGGTCTTTGATCATTTTGCTGACGTCGGATGGAGTTTTGTCTTTCGCCATATTCAAGAGTTGTTAGTTGATAGTTGAGAGTTGATGGAAAAGCGAAATGACGAAATCCGAATGAGGAATGCCGAAGGAATGACTAAATGACGAAGTCCACGCCTAGCTTGATTTCGTCATTCGCAGTTCGTCATTGTTTCGTCATTCGACATTCGAGCTTCGTCATTAAATTCACACCGCTTTTTCGCCGATTTCTTCCGTCCGGATGCGCACCGCGTGTTCCACTGGGAGCACGAATACTTTTCCGTCCCCGATCTTGCCCGTCTTCGCAGCGGCCACCACGACGTTGACCGCGCGTTCCACCATGTCGTCCGCCATCACCACTTCCACTTTCACTTTCGGCAGAAAATCCACT
>QHOF01000311.1:1042-4123 GCA_003219335.1 Verrucomicrobiota bacterium
AGCCTTTGACTTCAGTGACGGTCATGCCTTCGATGCCAAGCTCTGCGAGCGCTTCTTTGACCTCCTCGAGCTTGAACGGTTTGATGATGGCTTCCAGTTTTTTCATGTCGAAGTAAACTCGGTATCGCGCGGTGCTTTGCAATCGAAAGCTACGCGCAGCACGCGCTCTCATAGCAATGCCGCGACGCGAATGCAAGCACTGTTTGATATCGTCAAACTCGTTGAAGCGTTGAGACGTTGAAGCGGCTGACGTTCAGCCTTCAATTCCGCTTCAACGCTTCAAGTTTTAAAGCTTCAACGCTCCGCACGAAGGCAAATTTCTCAGAAGCTACACGGCGAAGAAGGTGCGTTTACGTGTGAAGCCTTTCAATTCGTAATCACCCAGCCGTCGCGGCGAAACAAAGCCTTCTAGCTTGCTGCTTGCGGTGTCGCTGAGTCCACATGCCTCGCCAAGCGAGGCGGCCAGCTTTTCGAGCCGGAACGCGATATTAACTTCGACGCCCATTAAACTTTCCTCGCCCAGCGTGGCAACGCCGCCAATCGCGACCAAACCAAAATGGACAATGAATCGAAAGCGGAGTTCGGAAAGCGCTTGAGCTTTCTTGAGCGCTTCGATTGTCGCCGCCATGCCTTCCGGGGTCGTGTCGGTCTCGTGCCAGTAAGCCAGAATTCCGTCGCCAAGGTATTTATTTATTGTTCCGTCATGCTCTTCGATAATCTCCTTGCAAGTGGCAAACCAGCCGCCAACCGACGCGGCCAATCGCTCACTCACCAGGCTGCGGCTGAGCGCGGTGAAATCTACGATGTCAGCGACCACGAGCCAGCAAGGCACGTTCTCAATCTCCTGGATGGTTCGCTCTGCGATCGTGGTCTGATACTCGGGTGAAATCTCTTCTGGTTGTCGAAAAATAAACTGTCTGCCGGCGATGACGATTTTGTCTTGGTCGTGCAGCCGAACAGGCTGATGAACACGCCGCCTGTTCAGAAAGGTTCCGTTGCTACTGCCCAAATCGACGAGCCAGAACTCGCCGATATTTTGCAACTGGATGAGCGCGTGCATTCTGGAGACTTTCGGCAAGTCCAGAACGAGAGTATTGGCGGTAGCTCGCCCCACTGAACAAGTCCCGCGAAGGACGTGGTGTTCGCCGTTCGTTTCGAGCCAGGCGCCCTCTTCTTCCGGCTGAATCATCAAAATAGTTTCTACCCAAAAAAATCGCTGGCAAAGCAAAAGCAGTGGCGATTTGCTTGGAAAATCTCGTTTTTCATAAGTGCGGGCCAGCAGTTAAGGTTCGCTGTTTTTGGCTTTATCGCTGTTTCGTGGAGGATTATCCTAGCAGGGTGAGCGGCGAGCGAACCCGCGGCGCGTCAGACGTGACACAGCGTGAGTTTGTCGGCGGACAAAGACTCTTTGGCCGTTATACACTCATTAGGATTTTGGGCAGAGGAGGAATGGGAATTGTCTGGCTGGCGCACGACGAAGAATTAGAGCGCAATGTGGCGCTCAAATTTCTGCCCGACTTGATCATTCACGATGCTGCCGTGCTGAGCGATCTCAAGCGCGAGACCAGACGCTGTCTGGAACTGACCCACAAGAACATTGTCCGCATTTACGACTTCGTGCACGACGAACGCTCGGGCTGCATTTCGATGGAATACATCGATGGCGACACGCTTTCCAAATTGCGCTGCGATAAGGAGCGGAAGGTCTTTGAGGCGGCCGACCTGACCGATTGGATGAGCCAGCTCTGCGATGCGCTCGACTACGCGCACAACTACGCGCATATCATCCATCGCGATCTCAAGCCGGCGAACCTGATGGTGAATCAGCGCGGCGAGCTCAAGGTGTCCGACTTTGGGATTGCCCGCAGCTTGGGCGATTCGATGAGCGTGATCACGATGGCCGGCGGCAGAAGCGGCACACTCGCTTACATGAGTCCGCAACAACTAGAAGGCGAGCGGGGCACTCATCTTGATGACATCTACTCGCTGGGCGCAAGCGTTTACGAGCTGCTCACCAGCAAGCCTCCTTTTTATGTCGGTAACATCGATCGGCAGATTCGGGAGAAAATTCCTCCATCGATGACGGAGCGCCGAAAAGAATTTGAGATTGAAGCGGAGCCGATCCCAGCGGTGTGGGAAGAATGGGTGGCAGGGTGTCTGGCAAAGAACCCGGCGAAGCGGCCACAGTCGATCACCGAGATTGCCCGCCAATTGCAGATGCCTTCACTGGAAGCGCGCCCGCCATCAGTGAGGCCGTTCTTTGCACGATCGAAAAAGAAAGTTCTCGCCCTCGGCCTGGCATCGCTCTGTTTGCTCGCCTTCGGCACATGGTACTTCGGAGTTTTCAAACGAGGTGAAAAACAGGGCGGTCAAACAGCAGTTGCACCTCAGGCACAAGTAGGACAGGCAACAACGGGCAGTGCTGAGCTAGCAACTGCTCCTGAAAAAAGCATCGCTGTCCTGCCGTTTGAAAACCTGAGCAAGGACGAAGAGAACGCGTTCTTTGCCGGGGGCGTGCAGGACGAAATCCTATCCGATCTCGCGAAGTTAGCCGATTTGAAAGTAATCAGCCGTACTAGCGTGATGAAATATAAGAGTGGTCCCGAGCGCAATCTTAGTGAGATCGCAAAGGCGTTGGGTGTTTCGCATGTGGTGGAAGGTAGTGTGCAACGCGCGGGCGGGCGAGTTCGGGTGAGCGCGCAGCTGATCGACGCGCGCAACGACACCCACCTTTGGGCTGAGCATTACGATCGCGACGCCGCGGACGTATTTGCGATTCAGACTGAGATCGCCCAGCAAATCGCCAATCAACTTCAGGCCAAGCTCTCTCCCGAGGAAAGCGCCGCGATTGCTGAACGGCCGACCGCCGATTTAGTAGCTTATGCTCTTTATACAAAAGCCAAGGAAATCGACATCTATGCCAATTGGGAGGGCGCGGAAAAAAGCGCGAACCAGAAAGTCGAACTGCTCGAAAAGGCGGTGCAGCGCGATCCGAACTTTGCCCTGGCCTATTGCGCTCTTGCGAAAACGCAGACCTGGCTTTCAAATGGTTTCGGGACCGATCAGCACCTCGAGTTAGCA
>QHOF01000312.1:0-771 GCA_003219335.1 Verrucomicrobiota bacterium
GCTCTTTGGCTGACATCTGACCGCTGACTTCTGATCTCTGGTTGTCGGCTCTTAGCTCTATGCACTTAGCCACAATCTGTGACCGCTTCTTCACCGTTGGGATTCTCTTCCTGATCCCGTTCACGCCTTTCGCCTTCGGCGCCGTGCATCCGTGGGCGTACGTGACGATGGAAGCGGTCATCTTCGGGTTGGTGGTGGTGTGGATGATTAAGTTGATGGTCACTAGAGGTCAGTGGTCAGAAGCCAGAGATCAGAGATCAGAGGTCAAAGGTCAGAAATTTCGCAATTCGAAATTGGCAATTCCTTTGACGCTTTTCATTTTGCTTTGTCTCTTTCAACTAACACCGCTGCCGCCGGGTCTTTTGCGCGCTCTGTCGCCCCAGACGTTCGAGGCATACACGCAGGTGCTTCCCGGATGGCCAGACACAGTTCCGTATTCGGAAGTGGACCAGATGTCAGAGATCAAAGGTCAGAAGTCGGAGGACATTGATCAGAGGTCAGAAGTCAGAGGTCAGAGGTCGAGGGGAGAGAGCAAGGATCAGGGAGCGCACCGCGAAAACGCCATAGACGCAACAAACACAATCAACGCGTCACTGGAGAGCGTAAGGGGTGATGGGTTAGGAGTGAGGCGCGATCTCGCAAACAACGCAATAGACACAAAGAACTCAACAAACTCGATCAATCCGCAATCGGAAATCCAAAATCCAAAATCCAAAATCGAAAATTCTCCGGGCTTCTTACGCCTCACGCCTAACGCCTCACGGAGTCCTC
>QHOF01000312.1:830-5872 GCA_003219335.1 Verrucomicrobiota bacterium
GCGCTGTTCTTTCTCATTTGGCTTTATCCGTTTCAAAAACCCTTTGCAGATTTCGAATTTCGAAATTCGGATTCCGGATTTTTCATCCTGTCCCCCGAGCAGCGGTTTTTGCGTTCGGTCTTTTTTGCGATTCTTGGGACGGGGTTATTGGTGGCCACGGTTGGATTTATCGAGCGCTTCACCTGGAACGGCAAGATCCTGTGGTTCTTCGTCCCCTATAGTTGGGGACAGCCCATGCCTGGCGTTCCGCGCGCGTCAGGCCCTTTTGTCAATCCTGACCATTTTGCTAATTACCTCTCTCTCATTTTTCCGATCGCTCTGAGCTGTGCGCTCTTTCGCACGTCAATCGTGAGCAAGTTATCGCAACAAGCCTTGCGGTTCTTTTGCGCGTTAACCACCTTTCTCCTCTTTACGGGTATCCTGCTGAGCATTTCTCGTGCTGGCTGGATCAGCGCGCTGCTAGGCCTCGTCGTACTCGCATGGTTGTCGCCGTGGGGCGGGGGGCGGCAAAGAGCAAAGGGCAGAGAGCGTGGAGCAGGGAGCAGGGAGCAGAGGTCAGAAGTGATTTCGGGATCCGTCAATTCGAAATCCGAAATTCATCCGTCAATTCGAAATTCGAAATTCGAAATTCGAAATTCGCGCGCATGGCGCGCTTGTCGCTCATCACCGTCTGTATTTTTTTGGTCGTGAGTCTCTTTTTTATCGGGTCCGAGGGCAGAGAACAGGTGGATGCGCGGCTGGGAGAGACATTCGGCCAAGATTTAAGCCTGTCTGGACGCATGGACATATGGAAAGATAGCGTTCGAATGATCCGCGACTTCCCAGTTTTTGGCGTTGGCCTAGGTGCTTGGCCGGAGCTGGGTTTCCGCTATCAGCGCGGCCCCTGGTCTGCCGATTTTGCTCGTGAAGCTCACAACGACTATGTCCAACTTCTCGCGGAGACCGGCGCTATCGGATTTGGCGTTCTTGCTTGGTTTTTCATCGCGGGCGGTAAGCAAATCGTTCGGGGCATGAAGAAAGTGTCTAAAAAAAATCTCCCCCTTATGGCCGGCATCCTTGCTGCTCTTGGAGTCATGGCCTTTCATGAGTGGTTCGATTTCAACTTAAAGATTCCTGCTAACGCGTTTCTCTTCACCGTTCTCTTCGCTCTCGGCCTCCGAATGGCAAAGGGCAGGGAGCAAGGGGCAGGGAGCTGGGAGCAGGAAGCTTGGCGGCCGGAGGTCAGGAGTCAGCGGTCAGCAGTTAGCGTTCAGTGGTCGGAAGTCAGAGATCAGAGGCCAGACGTCAGAGATCAGAATTCGCCTGGCTCATGGCTCCATGCTCTTAGCTCCCTGCTAGCGGGCGCCTCGCGCCTCACGCCTTACGCTGTTGGTTTTGCCATGGTGGGGTTGGTCGCTTACGCTGTTCGGCAGGAGCAAAGCGTCGGTGGCGGAGGCTAAAGAGCGTATTTTTTTGCGCCCTGCCAAAGCATCGTCCCACATAGCCATGTTGCGCGTGACGGGAGATGAAGCACCTCTTTCCTGGCAGTTGAGCGAATACAAGGCCGGCCTTTGGATTGAGCCCACCAATCCCTACAGTCGAGATAGGTATGCATCGACTCTGTTGAGCATGGGAAGAACGGATGAGGGTTTAAGCGAGATCACTCGCTCGGTTGCAGAATCTCCGTCAATGAAAACGCACGAGTATCTGAAAGACGACTCTTTCCTGAGATTCTCGGCGGCCGAACAAAGCGCGGTAGAAGAAGGCTTCAAGCAGGCTATCGCGCGCGGCTACCCAGAAGCGGTGAATGGTCTTGCCGGATTTTATACGAAACTGAATCGGTTCGAAGACCAAGGGAGGCTCTACGAAGAAGCGGCGCTCAAAGAGGCCGATAGTGCGAAAAAGGCCGAGTTACTGGTCAATGCCGGGCTTGCGTACTTGAAAGAGGCAGGGAGCAGGGAGCAGCGAGCAGGGAGCGAGACGCAGCGGGTGGCTGGCAAAGAGGTAAGCGCAAAGGGCAAAGAGCAGAACATCGAGAAAATCCGAAATTCGGAATCGTCCATCTTGCCCTCAGCTCTTACCCCCTCGCAGTCCGCGTCCGCCTCAGAGCTCCGTGCTCCCAGCTCCATGCTCCATGCTGCCGCCGAACGTCTCTTTCGTAACGCGATTGCAGCGAACCCGACGGATGCCAGAGCTTACCAGCAACTGATCATGATTCTTGCCGCGCGAAAAGACTTGGCCGGAGCAAAGGAAATCATCTCCCAAGGTATCAAGAATGGCGCGCCGGCTTTGCCGCTTTACCTATCGCTCGCCGCGGCTGCGCAAAAGGGCGGCAGCCCGGAGGAAACCAAAGCGGCCCTGGATTCCGCCAAAGCGGAAGTCGTTAAATTGATCAAAAACGGGGAAAGCCCCTATACCTTATATATAGCGTTAGCGGACGGCTCGCGTAGAGCCGGCGCTCGACCTTCAGCCGCGCTCTGCGGACACGCTCTCGCGTTTGGCGAACCTTTATTTCGAAAAACAAAACTACGACCGCGCAGCGCTTTACTTGAACAGAATTGCCAAGATTAATCCCGACTCCGCCAATATCTATTATAGCTTGGCGGCTGCCGAGGAAGCACGCTACCGGTTCGCCGACGCCGGCCGGGCTTACGCCCGCGCGGTGGAGCTAGCGCCGAATAATGCGGACTACCGTCGGCGCTACGACGAGTTTAGCGCCCGCGTCGAGCGGAATCGGACTAGCGAGCAGCGGTAGGAAAGGAACGATCAAAGACTGGGGTTCGGTTTTAGGTATTGGGTTTTCGCTTTTGGGTACTAGAGCGTTAGTGGACATTGGGTATGAAAACCATCCAACCAGATCTACGCACAACCGAATCCAAAACCTCAAATCGAGAGTTGGAAAGATTTGGAGGTTTGGAAGTTATCTCACAATGCAGTGTTGCAAATTTATCAGCTTACGAAATTGTTCCCGAGCGATGAACGGTTTCGACTCATCGATCAACTGTGCCGAGCTGCAGCCTCTGTGCCCGCAAATATTGCAGAAGGAAAGGGTCAAACCTCTCTGCGAGAGTACGTACAGTTTCTCTCGATTGCGAGAGGCTCCGTGGAAGAAGTCAAATACTTTCTACTACTCGCGAGAGATCTAACGTATTTGCAAGAGGACGCTTATGGCAAAGTCAACGCTGAGTGTGATCGAGTTGGTAAAATGCTTAATCGTTTGATCTCCTCGTTGCGGCGAAATTTACCGAATCGCGCACCAAAAACCTAACACCGAAAACCCTACACCCCGCCATGGAAGAACTCCTCATCGAACCCGGCCGAAGCTTCAAGCATTACTGGCACGATCTATGGCGCTATCGGGAGTTGTTTTACATTCTCGCTTGGCGCGACATCAAGGCGCGCTACAAACAAAAAAGTCCTCTCGTAAGAAGGACAAACACAGTTTGGTCACTCATTTGATCTTTTGGTGAGTCGCGTACCCTAAGAAAAGGTAATTTGGTAGGTGTAGACATGGAGTGGAAAGACAAAGTTGTCCTTGTCACTGGAGGCACTGGCTCCTTTGGTCAGAAGTTTACTGATATCATGCTACGTGAGTATCATCCTAAAAAACTCATTGTCTTCAGTCGGGATGAGCTGAAGCAGCATGAGATGCGTCAGCTACATCCCGACACTGACGGCTCGCCAATGCGCTATTTCATCGGCGACGTGCGCGACCGGGAGCGGCTTTACCGCGCTTTCCATGGCGTGGACATCGTGGTCCACGCGGCTGCGCTGAAGCAGGTCCCAGCCTGTGAATATAATCCCTTCGAGGCTGTTCAGACCAATGTCATAGGCGCCAAGAACGTCATTGATGCGGCGATTGACCAGGGGGTAAAGAAGGTCATGGGGCTCATCACTGACAAGGCAGTCAACCCCATCAATCTCTATGGAGCCACTAAACTATGTGCCGAGAAGCTATTCGTGCACGGAAATTCCTATTCCGCTGAAGGTGGTTGCCGTTTCAGTTGCACTCGCTACGGCAACGTGGTCGGGAGTCGCGGGAGTGTGATTCCCCTCTTCTTAGAACAGCGCAAAAATGGAAGAATCTCGGTTACCGATCCTCGCATGACTCGCTTTTGGATCACGCTTGAGCAAGGAGTTTTTTTTGTGATCCGGTGCATCGAGCAGATGCATGGTGGGGAGGTCTTCGCGCCTAAGATTCCTAGCATGAACATTATGGACTTGGTCAGGACCGTAGCTCCAAACTGCGAGGTTGAGCATGTCGGAATCCGGCCAGGCGAGAAGCTTCACGAGGTGCTCGTTTCTGAGGACGAAGCTCGCCATACCGTCGAAACGGATGAAATGTATATCATTCAGCCAAAGCATCCATGGTGGGGTGAGCAGAATTGGAAATCTGCTAGACCGCTGCCCAATGGGATACAAACACACATTGGCTTTCAGTCGAGGAATTGCGGAGCCTGGTCGAGTGAGCCTGACACAAAAAAAAATCTCGACGCTCCATGGCGGCCATCCAGTCCGCGAGAGGTTGTTGCCTTATGGTCATCAACGGATTGACGAGGAAGACATCAAAGCTGTGATAGAGGTGCTGCGTTCCGACTGGATCACCACCGGCCCTAAGGTTGCAGAGTTTGAGGAGGCATTTGCCGGCTATATAGGTTCAAAATATGCAGTGAGCTTCAGCTCTGGGACGGCGGCGTTGCATGGAGCATCGTTCGCCGCAGGGCTGGGACCGGGTGATGAAGTCATTACGATACCCATGACGTTCTGTGCGACGGCCAATTGCGTGCTTTACCAGGGTGCTAAGCCAGTGTTCGCCGATATATGTTTAGATACTCTGAACATCGACCCGGACGAGATAGCACGTCGGATTACGCCTCGGACCAAGGCTATTCTACCGGTGGATTACGCGGGGCATCCACCGGATCTCGAACCCATTCTTGAATTGGCCAGGCGCCATGGACTCGTCGTTATCGAGGATGCATGTCATGCGCTCGGAGCGAAGTACGGAGGCCGGCGGGTGGGCAGCATCAGCCACATGACAGTGTTCAGCTTTCATCCCGTGA
>QHOF01000312.1:5879-9432 GCA_003219335.1 Verrucomicrobiota bacterium
CCGTGAAAAACATCACCACTGGAGAAGGCGGTATGGTAGCCACGGGCGACGCGAAGCTTGCCCGAAGACTTCGGATGTTTCGCAATCATGGAATCGACAGTGATGCCCGTGAGCGTCAGGCCAATGGACATTGGAGTTACGAGATGGTCGCGCTCGGATACAACTACCGCCTGACAGATATTGGATGTGCACTGGGCATTTCGCAACTGCGTAAATTAGAGCCTAACCTGGCTCGTCGGAGGCAGATTGCAAATCAGTACACAGCAGTCTTCCAGGATATAGCCGGCGTGGTTCCACCGGCGGCGCGCCCTGAGGTGATTCCGGCGTGGCACCTTTATCCCATCCGTCTAGACCTGTCGAAGCTTCGAGTGGACAGATCGGAGATTTTCCGTGCCCTGCGAGCCGAAGGCTTGGGTGTAAATGTCCACTATATCCCGGTACATCTGCACCGGTATTACCGGGATCAATTCGGTTACCGAGGTGGCGAATATCCGGTGGCCGAGCGGGCATACGAAAACTTGATCAGTCTGCCGATTTTTCACGGGATGAGGGATCAAGATATTGGTGATGTGATCGAGGCTGTCACAAGAGTGATGGGATACTACACGGTTTAACCGGCGAGGAAAGACCCTGTGTATGGAAGAAATCCCCTGCTAACAGCCTCGATAATAGCTTGGGCACCGCAGGAATAGAGATTGGTAGCCCGGCGGTAAAATGACAAGAAAGTGCATCGGGACATATTTTGTCGTGCCGATCAGGGTATATTATTGTTCTGAGACTGTTAGCTATGAGAATCGTCTCAACTGTTGAGGCCCGAATGGGTTCCACACGTTTGCCCGGCAAGACCTTGGCTCCAATTATCGGCCGGCCAATGCTGGACCTCCTTATTGAGCGTTTGAGCCAATCGAAGCAGATAGGTCAAATTGTTGTCGCCACGACAACTGAGTCTGAAGATGATCGCATTGAAAAATTATGTCGGGATTTGCAGGTCGGCTGCTTCCGTGGGAGCTCTGAGGATGTATTAGACCGAGTCTTAGGTGCTGCGCGAGAGTTTGGGGCTTCGCTAATCGTGGAGATGACAGGTGATTGTCCTTTGTTGGATCCCGCAGTAGTGGATCAGGTGATTAGTCTTTTTCTATCCGGAGACTACGATTACGTCAGTAACATACTAGAGCGGACCTACCCACGAGGTTTGGACACACAGGTGTTTTCAACAAGGGTGCTTGCCGAAGTTAGTGAGATTACTCAGCATCCCGCTGATAGGGAGAACGTCTCCCTTTATATCTATGAACATCCTGAACGGTACCAGCTAGGAAACTTGGTCGCACCGAAGGAGATTCGTCGTCCCGATCTGCGCTTAACAGTCGACACAAACGAGGATTTGGCTCTGGTCAGAGAGATTTATGAACGGCTGTACCCTAGAAAACCCGATTTTAGCACCCGCGATGTTGTTGAATTGCTAAATGCTCAACCAGAGCTGGTAACCATAAATGCCCACGTTAGGCAGAAGCTTGTCCGCTAAAGACGGGATATACCGGGCAGGCATTGTCGGTTGCGGTCGCATCGGCTGCGGTTTTGACGATGACCCGCGGCGGGGATACGTGAGTACCCATGCGGGTGCGTATAGGCGAACGCCTGGAGTGGAGTTAGTGGCGCTGGCTGATCTCGATCAAGCTGGCTTGGAGCGGTACGGCGGCAAATTTGGAGTGCGCTCTCTCTACAACGATTACAGGCAGATGCTGACTCAAGAGCAGTTGGATGTCCTGTCTATTTGCACCTGGAATGGCACGCATCTGGAGATTGTGGAGAATGCACTCAACACCGGTGTCCGGGCCATCTTTTGCGAAAAGCCTATTGCCGAAAGCTTATCTTCTGCTGATGTGATGATTCGGCGGTGTGACGAGGATAGCGTTATCCTCATGGTAGATCACCAGCGGCGTTTCGACAGATTCCATCAGCACGTGGCGACTTATCTGCGCGAAGGGCGTTTGGGAAAGATTCAACAGGTGACTTGTTACTATACAGCCGGTGTTGCCAACACTGGCTCGCACTTGTTTGACCTGCTGCGGTTCTTCTTTGGAGAAGTAGAGTGGGTTCAGGGCATCTACAGCAAAAATGAGTCAAACAACCAAAACGACCCCAACGTCGATGCGTGGTTGCAATTTGATAATGGTGTGCTCGCTGCTGTGCAAGCATGTGACGTTCGATACTACACCATTTTTGAAGTCAACATCGTAGGAGCCTTGGGGCGATTGAGGATCACCTCCCACGGCTTCGATGCTCAATTCGAAGAAATCCGGGAGAGCACACGCTTTGCTGGCTATCGCGAATTGCACGTAGCTGAGGCACCGCTTGATCCCAGTGGCCATCGAGAGTTCATGCTACAGGCTGTAGCGCACCTGCTGGATTGCCTGGAACGAGATCAAAAGCCGTTGTGTAGCGGCGAAGATGGGCGGCGGGCGCTCGAAATCATCTGCGCACTGCGTGAGTCTGCGGACGCTCGTGGCCGTCGCATCCAATTACCTTTAGCGAGTAGTTCTATCATCATTGAATCGAGATAAACATAAATGAAGAACAATCTCGCCTTATTGGGTGGGCCTAAGACCCGATTGCAGCCGTTTCCGCCTCACCCGATTCTTGGCGAAGAAGAAAAAAGGGCGGTCATGGAAGTTTTGGAGAGCGGGCATCTCTCAACTTTCATCGCCGCGCCGGGTCAGTTTTTTTTAGGAGGCGAGAAGATTAAGCAATTTGAGCGCGAGTTTGCTGCCTATCACGATGTGAAGTACGCGGTGGCTTTCAACTCGGCGACCGCTGCTCTCCATGCGGCGGTCGTTGCTGTGGAAATTGAGCCGGGTAAAGAGGTGATCGTGCCCCCGTATACTTTCACGTCCACGGCAACATGTGCCCTGATGCACAATGTCATCCCAGTTTTTGCAGACATTCAAGTAGATAACTACTGCTTAGATCCCGAGGCCGTTCGTCGGGCTATTAGTCCCCTGACCCGCGCTGTCATTACTGTGCATCTCTTCGGCCACCCAGCGGATATGGATCCTTTGATAGATATAGCACGTAAGCATAACCTCAAGGTTATTGAGGATTGCGCCCAAGCCCCGGGTGCCACATACAAGGGGCAACTCGCAGGCACACTGGGTGATTGCGGCATCTTTTCTTTCACGGAGAGCAAAACAATCACTACCGGGGAAGGGGGAATGCTCATCACCAACGATTCTGGCATTGCCCAAGTAGCTCAGATGGTGCGCAATCATGGTGAGGTGATTCTCGAAAGCCAGACCGAGCGCACCTACAGATCTAATATCCTGGGTTGGAACTATCGGATGACAGAGATGGAAGCTGCCCTGGGCATTGCTCAGTTGAAGCGTTTGAATGACCTCAATGCCCAACGTATTGCACTTGCCGATTATCTTAGCGAGCACATCCGCGACTTGCCGGGTATTAGTCCACCTGTGGTCTATCCGGACTGTAAGCATGTTTACTATGCGTATCCCTTCCGCTACGACGAGACTGTCGCAGGGTTGCCGCGCGGTGAATTTGC
>QHOF01000312.1:9451-10356 GCA_003219335.1 Verrucomicrobiota bacterium
AGCTCTCAGAGCAGAAGGGATCCCAGTTGGCATGGGATACGTCCGACCGCTATATCTGAACCCGATCTATCATGAGAATCGAGCGGCGGCCTTTCGACTGTACAACGGCGGTGCGCGTTACGATAAGGGAATTTGTCCGGTTGCCGAGGCAATGCACGAGCGTGAGTTATTGCTCCTGGGTATTGTGCGGCCGCCAGCCACTTTCGTGGATATGAACGACGTCATTGCCGCAATGACCAAAGTCTTGGAGAACCGTTACCAGTTCTGTCTGGCAGCTAGGGAGACATAATGAGAGCATCTGGCAACCCAGGTAGCCGCAGTGTCGGTCGGTCTGTTGCGTACCTGGAGCCGGCACAACGCGTTATACCGTCCTGCTTGCAAACCTCTTCAGTAAAGGACCTACTCAGTTCGTCAAGGGTGTTGCGCCTGTTTTCGTTGGAGGTAGAAGTGGCCGCTGGAACTCTTTGATGATGTTTTCTTCTCCTTCACCTTCGGTGGTGTGGCCCTCTCTTTGGCTGCGGCTTTGGCGACCATGACTGAGATGCGGCGGAAGGGGGTCATCCGTTATGTCTGGGAACAGGGACAAAAGCTTAAAGAAGGCTACATCCTGCTAGCCTGACAGTTTGGAGTAGAACACCCACTGCATCGGCTTCCCACCGCGCACGGTGATCACTTTCAAGGAGAATGGAGGGGAGTCTCTATTGGTTAAGAGCCTATTCCAGGAGGAATGTGTCAAGCGGGGTGTGTTGTTGTCCGGCGGTCAGAGCATTTGCTACAGCCACAACGATGGCGACATTGACTACCCTTTGCGGGTTTATCGAACTGCGATGGAGATCATGGCAGATTCGATTGAAAAACGAAACGTCGCTGAGCGTCTCGAAGGCGAACCGGTACAGCCGGTCTTC
>QHOF01000312.1:10394-11065 GCA_003219335.1 Verrucomicrobiota bacterium
CCCAACCATACATGTCGCCAGTTTGTGGTCAGAACTTAGTCATCCGCGCCGATGCCAGCACGGAAGTCGGTACGGGTCACGTAATGCGCTGCCTGGCCTTGGCTCAGGCCTGGCAGCACGCTGGAGGCCAAGCAGTTTTTTTAATGGTGCCAGGCGCGCCCTTGCTGGAGGACCGCTTAAAGTTAGAAGGAACGGAAGTTGTGCCATTGTTAGCCAAGCCTGGAAGCAGGGAAGACGCAGCTCAAACGGCTAAGTTGGCGCAGAAAGTGTGCGCCTCTTGGGTTGTGGTGGATGGGTACAAGTTTAGTGGGGACTACCAGCGAATCATCAAAAACTCTGGGCAGTGTCTCTTGGCGGTTGATGACTATGGACATGCCGATCACTATTACGCTGACTTCGTGCTGAATCAAAATCTTCATGCCTGCGAGTTTTTGTATCGAAATAGAGAGCTTTATACTCGTCTTCTGCTAGGGACTAGCTTCGTGCTTTTGAGGCGCGAATTTCAGAAATGGCAAGGGTGGAGGAGAGAGACACCGGAAGTGGCTCACAGGTTGCTAGTTACGTTAGGTGGTGGCGATCCGAATAATGTGTCCCACCTAGTGATTCAATCGTTACAACAGATGCGGCTGCACGGCTTGGAAGCATTGGTTGTCGTGGGTGGAAGCAATCCG
>QHOF01000312.1:11113-13653 GCA_003219335.1 Verrucomicrobiota bacterium
TGTCCCCATCAGCCTGCAGCGTGATATTACGAACATGCCAGAATTGATGGCGTGGGCTGATGTAGCGATTTCGGGAGGAGGAGCGACATGTTGGGAGTTAGCTTTCATGGGCCTACCGAGTCTGGTGATAACTTTGGCTGATAATCAGCATTCGATCGCCCAACGACTACAGTCGGTAGGCTTGGCTATTAATCTGGGCTGGTTTGAAAGGCTCTCCCCAAGCGAAACTAGACAGGCCATCCAGCGCTTAGTTGAGTCGGCCAAAATTCGTGAGGAAATGACGAAACAGGGACGGCAGTGCGTTGATGGTAAGGGAGCATTTCGTGTCGCTGGAGCACTAACCCAAGCTTTGGAGAGTGTATGCGGGTCCTTTACCTAGGAAATAATTGGCTGGGCTGGCAGGTGCTCCAGTGGCTGAGGCAAGAAGGTGAGGAAATTGCGGGATTGGTCGTGCATCCGCCAGGAGGGCGTAAGTGCGGGGACGAGATCATCCAAAGCGCCGGCCTTGATGCTGCTCGCATTTTTGACGGATCACAGCTTCGCCAATCAAATATCATTGAGGCAATCCGAAATTTGAAGCCGGAAATAGGTTTGTCGGTGCTCTTCGGGTACATCTTAGGTCGGGAGTTCCTGAACTTGATGCCTGCAGGTTGTGTGAACGTTCATCCCGCACTTCTCCCGTACAACCGAGGCGCGTATCCCAACGTTTGGAGCATTATCGAAGGGACTCCAGCGGGAGTGACCATTCACTACATTGACCAGCGAGTAGACACAGGCGACCTCATTGCTCATCATCCAGTGGTGGTTGAGCCAGTTGATACGGGTGAAAGCCTTTATCGCAAGTTGGAGCATGCTGCGTTTGACCTGTTCAAGGAAACGTGGCCCCTGATCAGCTCCGGCCAGGTTTCACGTATGCCTCAAAACAAAACGCAAGGAACCCACCACTTTGTCCGAGATGTGGAGCGGATCGATGAAATCGATTTGGCCCGCATGTACAACGCCAGAGAGTTGATTGATGTCATTCGAGCGCGAACATTTTCACCATATCCTGGCGCCTATTTCAGGCACGACGGGCGCAAAGTTTATTTGCGGCTGCAGCTCTTCTATGAGGAGCAACTCAAAGGTAGGAGTAGAAATGACGAGGTTAATTGAAATTAGCGGTCGCCACATCGGTCCAGGCAATCCAACTTACATGGTGGCCGAAATGTCCGCCAACCACAATCAGGATTTGGATCAGGCGGTGCAGATCATCCGTGCGGCAAAGGAAGCTGGAGCGGACGCGATCAAGTTGCAAACTTACACGCCCGACACTATCACCCTCAACTGCCACACTGAACACTTCCGCATCAAGGGGACAATGTGGGAGGGGAGAAACCTATACGAACTCTACAGCAAAGCCTATACTCCGTGGGAGTGGCAGCCGAAACTGAAGCAGGTGGCTGACGAGCTAGGCCTCGATTGTTTCTCCACGCCGTTTGATTTCACCGCCGTGGATTTCCTCGAGAAGATGGACGTGCCGGCACACAAGATCGCCTCGTTTGAACTGGTGGACCTTCCGCTTATCCGCAGGGTCGCATGCACCGGAAAGCCTGTGATCATCTCCACCGGTATGGCGTCGCTCGCGGAGATTGAGGAGGCGGTGCACTGCTTAAATGCACCAGCGCGTACCCTTCGCCGCCGGAGGAGATGAACTTGCGCACTATCCCGCACTTGGCTGGGGCGTTTGGCGTGCCAGTTGGCCTTTCGGATCACACGTTGGGCATCGCAGTGCCGGTGGCTGCGGTGGCCCTAGGTGCGTGTGTCATCGAGAAGCACTTTACATTGTCGCGCGCCGCTGGTGGGCCTGATGCGGCTTTCTCGCTTGAGGCAAGCGAGTTCAAAGCGATGGTCGAGGCCGTGCGCGCGGCGGAGAAAGCCTTGGGGCGGGTGAGTTATGAGGTTACAGAGAAAGAGAAAGCCAGCTGCGTTTTCCGCCGTTCGCTGTTCGTCGTGGAAGAGATGAAGGCGGGTGAGGTGTTCACGGAAGAAAACGTTCGCTCAATCCGTCCCGGTCATGGGTTGCACACTCGCTACCTCGCTGAAATCATCGGCCGTCAGGCCAGCCGGGATGTTGCGCGCGGCACGCCGCTTAGCTGGACGGACGTCGCTGGCATCTAAAAACCTTGGAAAACCCAGTAATCTATTCCAGCAAGTCGAGCGGTAAATCGAAGAGTATTTACGCGTATTGTCGCCACGATAGAAGCTAGGATGCGTTTCAGCCGTCTGACTGGAAAAATTCTAAAACCTAACATGGGTCAGTCCATGCTCGAACTGATAATCGAGCGACTGGGTATAGTCCGGCAGCTTGACGCGATTGTGCTGGCGACGACGACCGACCTGAGCTGCGAGCCGGTTGAAGAACTGGCGCTCTCTCTGGGCGTCGGTGCTACCGCGAAGTGAAGAAGATGCATTGGATAGGGGCTTAGAGGTGTCGCGTTTTGTGCAAGCCAATTTGATCGTCGAGACGACGGGCGATTGCCCGCTCATTGATTAGCTTGCTA
>QHOF01000312.1:13781-14114 GCA_003219335.1 Verrucomicrobiota bacterium
TAGGCTCGTGCCATCTGTAGGGGGAAGCTGGATAAGCCTGTAGAGTTTGGTCGCACGCTTGAGCTGGTGCAGGATGGCTCTGGGTGATCGTACACTACGAGATCCAACACGGAAATCCCGCAGATAGAACCCAATTGGTTTCTCTGGTGCGCCAGACCAAGCAAGGTTTGGGGGTGGACCCGTGGCGACTGACTAGGGGTTTCTACAGTTGGGACAATGTGCTGAAGCTTAGAAGCATGGGCGTGCGCAAGGTAGGCATCCCCAAGATCGGTCGTCTGAGCCAAGCGGACAGAAAGCATCAACGCAAAAACTATTCAGAGAGCTGCAACGGTT
>QHOF01000322.1 GCA_003219335.1 Verrucomicrobiota bacterium
AAAGCGAAAACATCATTAGCATCATCAAGATATAGAGACACTTGTTCATGGGGGAATTCATGGGGGACTCCTTTTTTAGGTTTGACTCAACTAGTCGTTGAATTGCCAATGGAGGAATGCATGTTGGCATGCTAGTTGGTGGCAAGGAAACTCCAGAGGGAAATGAACTAACTATTAGTTGTAAAACTAATAGTGAAATCATGATGGCAAAGAGCGAAGTTGTGCTCGCGGAGAGTCCGGGAAATTCTATTTCGTGGCGTGGAAGAAGTACCACCGCAAACCCTCTTGCAGCCGCTTGCGAGAAAAGGGGTGCTTACTGCGATGAGTTCCCAACAGAGCTAATGAGGATCAAGACCGGCACAGGCAGCTTCCACTGATGTTCCACTGTTCAACTCCCGTGCGCCTGAACTTTCGCATGAAAGCCGAACAGCAGGGCCGGCAACTGGTCGAGGCCTTCAAGGGCCGATGACCGCTCTACGGCGCAGTTGCGACCTTGGATGTGCAAGTCGAACTCGTCATTGAAAATTAAGAGCCCGCAAATATGTGGGCTCTGTTGATTAGGCAATTCTTACCAGCGTGTCCCTTGCCTTCCCCTTATCTCCCAAACACACCGGCAGGAACTCGCATTGGCGACACCACTTGCCGATTCGCTTGTAGAAGACAGACTGTTCGATCTGATGAGCGACCGTTTCAGCTTTCTCCAGGTATTCCACCACGTCGTCCGGAGTCCTGTCGGTCCTATGCCAGCGGATTTTCGGCGCTTTGGTTTTCACCAATACGCAAACCGCAATCTGCTGAACGTCAGGTTCTGCCAGTTTGTAAGCCGTCACCTGGTCAAGCAAGTCGACTTCGTAATCCTCGAAGTCGCTGGCGGCGGTTTTGAACTCTATGAGCGTTCTCTTGCCGTCCATCTCCGCAACGAGATCGATGACGCTGACGAACGGCAGATTCAGGTTGCTCACTCCGAGCTCAAAGATCCGCTCGACCGAAAACACCTGCCCGATCTTTGGGGCTTCGTCACGCAGAAACTTCTCAAGGAGTCCCTGGCCGATGTCTCGGAGCTTCTGCCAGGACTCCTTTTGTGAGAACCGGAGCTGCACGTCATTGAGCGCGTCCCAGTCTTGGAGAAAGGTTCGTGCCGGATCGATCTGGCGCCGGAAGTATTCCGCCAGCGCCAAGTGCATCACAGAACCAAAAACCAGGCTGGCATTTTCAACCATGGCTCGGAGCTTCTCGATGTAGTACAAGCGGTACTGTTCTGGACAGGTGAGGTACTTTTGCAGGCGGGAGTAAGAAAGATGCGGAGTTGCCTCCGCATTGAGTGGTTTGTTGCGATCCGTAGCAGCCATCATGCTGCACCGTTGCCTTTCCGCCGGTAATCAGCGGGGAGCACTTGCACCACGTTCAGATACCGGCCATCCGAGCTCTGCTGGGCGATGACACGACATGGCAGATCGACCCGCAACCCCGGTTCGACTTCCTGGGTAGAGAGCTTTTCGCCAGCCGCTGCAATGGCACGCACGATCTGGCCGAGAGTACCGAAGAACCGCGCACGCCGGCCGTTCACGTCAACGTTTAGGATGGAGATCGAGTCAATCCTGCCGTCGGGACTGAGGCTGCGTTTGATCACCATCTGGGATGGAATAGAGTTGGTGTTTTCAGGCTGGACCTCGCCAGATTTGACCTGGGAAGATCCTTCCGTCTGGATTGCCGCTCTCTCTTCCGAGGAGTAGACCTCCATTGAACGAGCGGCTCCGGGTTTTCTCTGATAATCCTGGATGGCCAGAATGTGCTTGCACGTCCAACTGGGGTCTTCTGCGACGTGCTTCTCGAAGTCTGGACAGCTGCATCGAAGGGTTTCGCCGTCACCGGAAACCAGGTAGTACCGGGAGGGGTTATGGGCTGAGCGCACCCGCCACCCTTCGTCGGTGGTTGAGATCACCAACAAGTCTTTCTCTGCGCGTTCCGAACGAGAGTCGAACTGTTCCTGCGTCATACAAGTCTCCTTTTCAGTTGTGAAGGTGCTGTTTCGGCTCAGGACTGAGCCTTGGCTTTCACGATAGGCCCGCAGAGGAAAGCACTAGCCAGGCAAATGTCACGCGGGCACTATCTTGACTCTGGGCTAAACTGACTCGAAGAAGCAGGTTCTGCGGTCGCTGCCCGAAGAAAGAAAGCCTGACCTGGTTTACTTCAACGTGCCTGATGCGGCACATCCCATCGCCTTCAATCCGCTAGAGGCTACTGAGGCTGGCGCTAGGCCGCTCGTGGCCTCGGGGCTCATCAGCATTTTCAAAAAGATTTGGCCGGAGTCTTGGGGACCACGCATGGAGTACATCCTGCGAAGTGTGCTGATCACGCTCCTCGATCTGCACGGAAGCACGCTTCTTGATGTGCCTCGCCTGTTCGATGATCCAGACTTTCGCAGCTATGCTGTGGGCAGGGTTCAAAATCCCGAGGTACGGCGATTCTGGCTACGAGAGTACCAGAAATACCCGCCACACTTCCGCGCCGAAGCCATCGCTCCCATCCAAAACAAGGTCGGCGAGTTTCTCGTAAACCCGCTCCTGCAGCGCATTGTCGGCCAGCCCAAGAGCAGCTTTGACCTGAGGCAGGTGATGGACGAAGGCAATCGGCGAGGACACGGCAGCGCTGCTTGGAGCAATGCTGGTGACTAAGCTTGGCCTGGCAGCTTTGAGCCGGGCTGATGTCCCCGAAGCGGAACGGCGGGATTTCTATTTATATGTAGATGAATTTCCTCTGTTTACGACGACGAGCTTTGCCACCATGCTCTCTGAGATGCGCAAGTACCGGTTAGGCCTAATACTCGCTCACCAGTACTTGGGTCAGCTTGAAGAAGAGACTCGGGATGCCATCCTGGGGAATATCGGCACGACCATCGCCTTCCGGCTTGACTGATGCTCTCACGCTCGAAAAGGAATTTTGGCCGGAGCTCAATGCCGGCGACCTCATCAGCCTGCCCAACTACCACATCTACTTGAAGGTAATGATCGACGGCGTGGTGTCGAGGCCGTTTAGTGCCGAGACGCTTCCGGTTGTCGCGAAGGAACAAGCGAGTACGCCGTCTCTCTGAAATCCCGCGGGGTAGCGAAAATCGGCCCTCCCGAAGTCCTGCCCGCAGAGCTCCGCGGTTGTGATCCAGAACATGCGGTGCTTGTAGTGGTCTGAAAGATGCGTGAGGAGATTCCGTCTCCGGGCTTCAGTCCGCACCACCACGATGACCCGGAACTGGTTGAAATCATCCCAGTCCCCCAGGCATTCCTCGGAGTTGTAGTACTCGTAATACTTGACGAGCTTTCTCAGGAGTTGAGGCTCGCCATTCATGTATTTCCCCAGCTTTGACCTCTCGATCTCAAGGAAGTAGTAGAACGTATTCTCGCCGTCAGGTTTTAATGGATCGGTAATCGCGAACAGCGCGTCCGGATTCACCGCCTTCTTGAGATCGTGCTGCCGCCAGTAAAGATCAAGCTGCTTGCTCCCGCAGAACTCCTTTACCGCGAAATGGAAGCGGCTGATCTCGTGTTCATGATCGAGGGTTCTTGGTGAGTGGTCATCGTTGGCTTTCGCGTCGCCATTGGCCAGGCCCTCTTCCTCCGCAAGCTCAAGTCCTTTTGAAGAGAGCCAATACACTTGCCGGTAATACAGGAATCGTTCTGACCGGCCAAAATCAACTAGGGGGGCGCGGTTCACATATCCCATCTGAGAGAAGTCCCGAAGAATCCGGCGGACCGCCCGTTCGTGAGAGTCGATGCATGTGGAGGAGTTCGGAAGGAGTCGGTAGAAGTCCGATGTGTTGAGATAAGAGAATTCAACGAGCAGCGACAGAATCTCCCGCCGCGGTTTCGTTACTCTGAACTCTGCTGTCTGCCTCGTGTTGCCCATGCTTTGCGCGCTTCGGCCTGCCTGCTGGTTTTACTTCTTCGTCTTTCAACAGTAGGGCGTCTTTGGGAGGCTCGCAAGAGTACTGCTCAATCGTGCGTTTGCGGATGATTTCAGCGTAACTGGCGCGTGAGTACTCGGGCGGTGTGGGGGTCTTTATGAGCGTTGTATGAGCGTTTGCATCCCGATAGATTGCTCTCCCTGGGACAAGTGTCGGGAGATAAGCTATATAGTCCTCGTCAATTTCCCCCTTAAACAGGTGGGCGTCTTTTTGTCCGAGCCGGAAAAGGATCATCGTTGATACGTTGCCGAATATTGAAGCTCGTATCTTCGTTTCGAGCTGGTCAACGTACTGGTGGGCAAGCGTGAGGCAGAGCTTGAAACCTCCCGCTTCGGAAAGGATCACGTCGAAAGCCGAGGTCTGGAAGTTTTGGAACTCATCGGTATAGAAATAAAACGGTATCCGGTCCTTCGGTTTCTGGTATTGCCGCCGCATTGCTGCCTGCTGGAACTTTGAGACGAGAAGTGTGCCGAGAAGATTGCCGGATTCCTTGCCGACTTTTGCGAGGTTCACGAGCAGGACTTTCCTCGTTTCCATGAGGTCGAATATGTTGAGCTTTGCATTCTGGCTTCCGAGCATCCCTTTGAGGCTGGGCGTCAGAATAAATTTTGACATTCGGGATAGGATGGGACTCGTCGCATCCTTTGGTAAATGGGGAAATTGCTTTTCCCAGTAGAGTAGGAGGTCGCGGTTACGGACCTTCCCGAGAATCTTTTTCCGGTACTCGTTGTCCGCCAGGAAGTAATAAATATCCAGGAAAGTGGTTCCTTCGACGGTGAGGAGGGTGTTAAGGGCATGTCGGAGGATAGCATCCATCCGTTCACCCCAGGTCTCGGAAAACCTTCTGAAGGTGACGAAGAGGTCGTCAGCCAGCATGTCCCGTTCTCGTTCGCCTTTCCAGCTCATGAAGTCAATTGGGATCGGCGTCATTCCGTCGAGGTAAATCGTATCTGCAACCCGTGATTTCGGGATGAAGTGGATGAGCTTTTCCACAAGGTCGCCCTTGGGGTCGAGCACGGCAACGCCTTTGCCGCGGGCAATATCTTGGAGTGCCATCCAATGCATCAGGGTGCTTTTGCCGTGCCGAGTTTTACCGGCAATGTAGATGTGGCGGTCTCTTACTTTGTCGTCGATAGTGAATTTCATTCGTCGGAGCCGATGATGATATGGTCGGAAGGTCCGGAGCCTTTCGATCCTGGACGGTCGACCTTGAGAATCGTGATACCGAGCTGTTGTTCAAAGTTCTTGAGGTTTACGTTCGGGTTAGCCGTGAGGATCTCCTTGATTTTGTCGTCAATCTCTTCCGGGCTGATGAGGTGGGCAAGGATATTGCCGATGTCTGGTTGGCGTGGGATCGTGTAGCTCACTACAGCCTGAGGACAGACGACGATTCTGCCTGCGACGATTTTCTTTCCCAGACTACCGAGAAACGCCTCTGCGATCGATTCTGGCGGTTTACCCTCCGCCAGTCGTTGAAACATCTTCTCGGTTTTCTCGCGCTCTTCGGGCGATGTGGATTTCTTATCGTATTTCTTATATTCCCAGCGGTTCCAGAGAACCAAGAGCAAGACTAAGAGGGCAAATAGCGATACAACTACGATGATCTCAATAGTCACCGGGTTCATTGCCGTCCAATCCTAGTGCGGTCAGCACAACCCCGGCTTGCAATAGGCAAGGGTAATAACCTGGCCCAGACGAGCGCAACGATGCCGAATCCACACGGGAACGATTACCCGTCTAAGAGTAACAAGTTGCAGACGAGCTGCGCTTCTCGTGTCTCCCGCAAGGGAGAGGAATTCACCTTTGAGGTTTGGAGATGGACTCCATCGAGAAGATGTATTCAGTCAAGGAAGTGAGCCTGATTCTGGGGTGGTCGCCCGACACGATTCGGCGATTCGTTGATCGGGGGATCATCAAGCCCTTGGTCATTCCCCAGGCGGCGCGGAGGAGACGGCGGTATCGTTCCATGAGGATTCCCGACTCCGAAGTGAGGCGGTGCATCCGTTTTCTCAAGAAAGACTGAACCAGGGGCGGGAAAACCGCCCCTTTCGATTTGTGCGTTTCATGCGGTTTGCATCGGTGCGCGGGAAGATTAAAGTTTCGAATCGTTATCGATGATGGCTTATGACGCTCCAGCGAGCCTTAAAGCAGCATATCGCAGAGCCTGTCATCCCAACGATGGCACGATTCAAAAATCACTCAAGAAGTTCGATCTTGCAATTCTCCAGGTGTTGGCTGCGGAAACTGCAGTATTGACAAGAATTCTACAGAGTCGAATTTTGCTAAACGGTTAAAATCTAGGGGGCATGACCAAGCGGAGTCCGAAATCGTATCCCACGTGGACCGATGTGAAGGCAAAGCTCGAAGGCCTTGACCAGTCGGGGTTGTTGGGGTTGATCCGGGATCTCTACACCGCGCACAAGGACAACCAGGCATTTCTCCAC
>QHOF01000323.1:0-3444 GCA_003219335.1 Verrucomicrobiota bacterium
CAAACGATTCGTCGCGCACACGCCGTCCAGCCGGTCACTGCATTGCAGACCGAGTACTCGTTGTGGTGGAGACGTCCTGAAGAGGAAGTCCTGCCGGCGCTCGAGGAACTCGGGATCGGTTTCGTTCCATACAGCCCTCTGGGGAGAGGCTTTCTCACTGGAAAGATGGACGAAAACACTACGTTCGATAGCTCCGATTTCCGCAACAGGCTTCCGCGCTTTACGCCGGAGGCGCGGAAAGCGAATCAGGCGTTGGTTGATTTGCTTGGCGACATCGCGAAACGAAAGAAAGCAACGTCTGCTCAGATCGCGCTTGCCTGGCTGCTCGCCCAGAAGCCGTGGATTGTTCCGATCCCGGGGACCACCAAACTGAAGCGTCTCGAAGAAAATATCGGAGCAGCGGAAATCGAGCTTACGTCGGACGATCTTCGCGAAATCGAAAGCGCTGCGTCAAAGATCAAAGTGCAAGGGGCTCGATACCCCGAGAAGCTGGAGCAAATGACGGGACGTTAAAAGTGATGAGTGACAAGTGACCAGCCTTCGCCAAGGCTACGGCTTGGCAAGCGAGTGACGAGCAGCAAGCAAGAAGCAAGGAAATTACCGATTAAACATGGCCAATAAGATCAAAGGAAAAGTCGTTGTCATCACGGGCGCGAGTAGCGGACTCGGCGAAGCAGCGGCGCGTCTCCTGTCGGCGCAAGGGGCAAGCGTTGTGCTGGGTGCCCGACGCGCGGATCGCCTCGAATCATTAGCCGGTGAATTGAATCGCAACGGCGGGAAGGCAGTCGCTGTTGCGACCGACGTCACTCAGCGCGAGCAGGTGAAGAGATTGGTGGACGCGGCCGTGCAAAAATTCGGGCGTGTCGATGTAATGATCAATAACGCTGGCATCATGCCACGTGCGCCGCTTGAGCGCCTAACAATCGACGATTGGGACCGAACGATCGACATCAACATCAAAGGCGTCCTGTACGGTGTGGCCGCGGCGCTGCCGCATATGAAGCAGCAGAAATCCGGGCACATGATCTTTGTCTCCTCGGTGGCCGGCCATAAGATCGGTCCCGATTTCGCCGTCTATGCGGCAACTAAACACGCCGTGCGCGCGCTCGCTGAGGGATTCCGTCAGGAAGTAAAACAATACAACATCCGTACGACAATTATCTCACCGGGCGCCGTCGCGACGGAATTGCCGAACAGCGTGACCGAGGCGGATATCGCCGAGAACATCCGCAAGTATTATGGAGAGATCGCAATTCCTGCTGACTCGTTTGCGCAGGCAGTCGCGTTTGCGATGAGCCAGCCTGACGAAGTGGATGTGAACGAAATCCTGTTCCGGCCTACGCGCCAGATGCTGTAGCTCAAATTGGCAATTCGCACATCGATGCTATTTCCCGACGCACCTTTTTGAAAACCGTCGCCGCAAGTGCGCTCGGCATCTCGGCGATTCTCCGCGCACAAAGAGTCCCATCAACTCAACGAAAGGAAGCCAACATGGAAATCAAAAGAAGTGGTTCACAACCATCCGTCTAACATCCTCCTTCGCCAAGGCTACGGCGGACAAGAAGGACCGGCGAAAAAACGTTGGGATGTTGAGGGCGAACTGGAAACAGAGATGTTCGGCGCATGGAGATAAGAAGAGTTGGTTCACAAAGTTCGACTAAGGGGCCGGTGGATTGGTTTACCGGTACCGTTCGCATCGATCCGTTATTCCAAGCAAATGCGCCGACACGCGCGTCCGGCGCAAGCGTTACTTTCAAGCCTGGTGCTCGCACCGCCTGGCACACGCATCCGCTGGGTCAGACTCTGATTGTCACCGCGGGTTGCGGCTGGGTGCAACGCGAAGGCGGTGCGATCGAAGAGATTCGTCCCGGCGACGTGGTGTGGTTTCCACCTAATGAGAAGCACTGGCACGGCGCCACACCCACCATGGCTATAACGCATATCGCGATTCAGGAAGCGCTCGATGGAAAGGTCGTCGACTGGATGGAAAAGGTCAGCGACGAACAATATCGGCGCTGATTTTACCATCCGCCTTCGCTCAAGCTATATGGCGTGGCAATCAGAGGACAGGGTTCTCAGAGAAGAGGTGTAGTTGAATTTGCTCCGTGACCTCTGCATGCTCTGCGGTTAACTCCAATTGTTAGCTCATGACTGCACTCGATGGATGGGAAAACTTCTACGTGATCGTTGGCTCGTCTGCCGGCGCGCTGATCGGATTGCAGTTTGTCGTCCTGACTCTAGTGGCCGAAAACCCGCTGGCCCGAAGCCCCGCGATGGGTAGCACGTTTGGCGCGCCGACCATTGTACATTTCTCAGCTGTGCTGTTGCTGTCCGCGATCGTCAGCGCTCCATGGCACGGGATCGCTGCCGTAGCAGTTCTGTTGGGTTTGGTTGGCGTGAGCGGGATAACATACTCCGTCATTGTGGCCCGGCGCTTGAGAACGCAAACCGAGTACAAGCCGGTGTTCGAAGACCGGCTATTTCACGTTCTGCTACCGTTTGCGGCTTATTTGACACTAGCTGTTTCGGTATTCGAGGCTCCCTCACATATCGGCGAAGCCCTCTTCGGAATTGGAGCGGCGGCGTTGCTGCTCCTTTTCATCGGGATTCACAACGCCTGGGACGGCGTCGCATATCACTTGTTTACCAAGAAATAATGACCTGACAGTTCTTCACCACAGAGATCACCGAGGTCGCAAAGACAAAAACTGTGCTCTCCGTGTTCTCTGCGGTTAACCCTGAGAAAGGATCTTCGCGATTTTCTCGATCGTATTCCAATTACGCGTCGTCATGGGGACGCCGAGGAGTTTCTCGATTTTGCCGAGGTAACTGATCGTTTTCATCTGCCGGCGATAAAGACCCAGGACGAATCGGTTTTGGATCGCGATGATCTTGAGTAGCCAGTCGTCGGCGGAGGGCAGATTAAGAGGGAGAGGAAGAGGAAGAGGGGGCGGTTTGGCTAAAACGTTCACGAACCGGGTGATATTCGGGCGGGAAGGTTGTTGTGCGAACGGGTCGCGCGATGCCAGCTTGATGATGTCGCGCGCCGGACAAATCATGATCTCGCATTTAAACGGCAACTTTTTCGCGATCGTCGCACGCAGAGTCGATTTGCTTATATCTTCGCGCACAACAAAGGTGCCGACCGCGCCGATGTTCACGACACCGAACTTGGCCAGCTGCTTTGCGATTTGCGCTGGTTGGCAGCGATTGGTTCCGCCGACGTTCACCGCGCGAAGAAAGACAACCCAGCGCATTTGGGAACTGATCAGTGATAAGTGATCGGTGATCGGTTAACTACTGGCCCTGTGCGTTCACGGGCGCGGACATGCCGCCGAGAATTTGCCACGTGCTGTGCGTGCGCATCCATGTGTGCGTGATCCGAAATGCGTCCGTCTTTGCGTTTGCACCTTCGCTATTGGCCCATGTCGCTTTGATTCGATA
>QHOF01000323.1:3498-4005 GCA_003219335.1 Verrucomicrobiota bacterium
CGTCGCCGGTCACCTGAATGGCAAGTTGCTCGATGGAGTACGACTGGAGCTTGATGCCTTTGGACGTGTTGGCAGTGATCCAATCGGTGATGTGATCCTTGTGCACCGGCGCTGAGCTGACCAACGGCCAGCCGACGAAGTCCTCGTGCCATAGCGCGCGATGCTTCTCCAGGTCGTTGGATTTCACGTATTCCCAGTATGCTTTCTCCAAGCTCCAAACCTGCGCTTCGTCTTTCGGTGTATCTTGCGCAATGGCAGTTGACGCGAACGCGACGAGAAATGGAATGGCTTTTATCATGTCCTGATCCTATTCATTACGTTCAATGAAAACCATTATTTTGATTCCATTTCTGGCGATCGGCGTTACCGCCTCTGCGCAGGACCCGGTGAAAACGTCGCCACAGTATTACAAGGTGCTGCTAGAAAACGACCAGGTGCGCGTGCTCGAGTATCGGCTCAAGCCGGGCGAAAAAGAGCCGACGCATTCGCATCCGGCGGGCGTCGTTT
>QHOF01000328.1 GCA_003219335.1 Verrucomicrobiota bacterium
TGCTCGACGACATCGGCTTCGGACAACCCAGCGCATTTGGCGGTCCGTGCAAAATGCCGACGCTGGATAAGCTCGCGGCCGACGGCCTGCGATATAACGGCTTTCACACCACTGCACTTTGTTCGCCGACGCGCACTGCGTTGTTAACGGGACGCAATCATCACGTCAACAATGCGGGCGCAATCATGGAACTTGCCACCGCATTTCCCGGCAATACTGGAATCCGTCCGCAAAGTGTGGCACCGCTCGCCGACATGTTGCGACTCAACGGCTACAGCCCCGCCGCATTCGGCAAGTATCACGAAACGCCGCCATGGGAGGTTTCGGTTTCCGGGCCGCTCGATCGTTGGCCTACTCATTCTGGCTTCGATAAATTTTACGGTTTCATCGGTGGCGAAACGAATCAGTGGGCTCCAGCCATTTTTGATGGAACCATCCGGGTGGAACCGCCGCACGAGCCCGCTTATCATTTCACTGTTGATATGACCAACCAGGCGATCGCCTGGATGCAGGCGCAGCATTCGTTAATACCGGACAAACCTTTCTTCGTGTATTTCGCAACTGGAGCGGTGCATGCTCCCCACCATGTGCCCAAGGATTACATCGATCGATACAAGGGCAAATTCGATCAGGGCTGGGATGTTTTGCGCGAGGAAACCTTCGCGCGACAGAAGCAGATGGGTGTTATCCCAGCGAACACAGAGCTAACGAAACGGCCAAAGGAAATTCCTTCCTGGGATTCGCAAACTCCTGAGCAGAAAAAACTCGAGGCACGGCAAATGGAAACCTTCGCCGGATTCGTCGAGCATACAGATGAACAGGTAGGCCGGCTAGTTGACGCCTTACAGGAGATGTCCGTCTTCGATAACACGTTGTTTATCTACATCACGGGCGATAACGGAGCTAGCGCAGAAGGCGGTCCGGAGGGCGCCTATAACGAGATGATGGCTCTGAACGGTATCATCAACACCGCCGAGATTAACATGCCGCATCTGGATAACTGGGGCGATCCAACGACCTTTCCACACTATGCTATTGGCTGGGCATGGGCTGGCGATACGCCGTTTCAGTGGACCAAGCAGATCGCTTCGCATTACGGTGGCACTACGAACGGAGTCGTGATCCATTGGCCAGCGCGCATCAAAGCCAAGGGAGAAGTGCGCTCGCAGTTCACTTACGTCACTGATATTGCGCCTACTGTACTGGAAGCAGTCGGCTTGCCGTTTCCCAAGAGCGTCAACGGAACAGCGCAGAGGCCCTTCGACGGAACGTCAATGGTTTACACGTTCGACAATCCCAAAGCAAAGGAGACACATACGACTCAGTATTTCGAGATGTTTGGAAACCGCGGGATCTACCATGATGGCTGGGTGGCATGTACTCGTCATTCCATCCCTTGGCTGATGGTGCCGCTTCCGCCGCTCTCCAAGGATACTTGGGAACTTTATCATGTAGCCGAGGATTTCAGCGAGGCCCACGATCTCGCCACGCAAGATCCCGCAAAACTGAAAGAACTTCAGGATCTGTTCACAAAGGAGGCGATCAAGAACCATGTGCTGCCCATCGATGACCGCAGATCAGAGCGCCTTAATGCGGCCATTGCTGGCCGACCCGATCTGATGGGCAGTCGCACCTCGTTAACCGTCTACCCGGGCATGACTGGTATGACGGAAAACGCGTTCATCAACGTAAAAAACCGCTCCTATACGATTACGGCACCGGTTGAATTGCGCGACAGCAACACCAACGGCGTGATCATAGCTCAAGCGGGCGCGTTCGGTGGGTGGGTACTCTACATGAAAGATGGAAAGGTCCATCACGAGTACAACTACTTCGGGGTCGAAAGGACCAACATCGGCGGGCAGACTCAGTTGTCGCTGGGCAAACACGAGATCAAGTATGAGTTTATAGTTGATACGCCAAAACCTAGCTCAGGCGGTAAGTGTGCGCTCTATGTCGATGGTCAACAGGTAGCGACAGGGCGGATTCCGAAAACCCAGCCTTATGCCTTTTCAGCGGATGAAGGCACCGACGTAGGCGTGGACAATGAAACCGCGGTGTCTAACGACTACAAGGAGGACGACAATAAGTTTATCGGCAAAATCATCAAAGTGACCATCGACACGCAACCATCAAACCTGAGTGCGGCTGACAAGAAGGCCGTGGAAGATGCAGAAGAAGTAGCGGCGACAATCGAAGACTGATCAGTTCGGCGGCTGGCGATGACAATTATTGTCTTGAACTCAGCTCTAAATCTTCTTAGAAGAAGAAACGCAACGACACTCACACCGCAGTGTATCTTTGGCAGGATGTGAAAGATGCAACCGATTTCACAAAGTAGCGCCCATGCCCGAAAGTGAGATGAACCCTAAACATTCAAAAATTCCGATACAAATTCGATCCGTCGCTGGCGCAACCTGCCTAGCATTTCTCGCTGGCTGCGCGACTACGCCGCAGACAGCTCGCGGCCCGCAATACCCGCCGGCGGCGAACACGCTGCGCGAGGCGCGTTCATCGCAAGTTCCGATCGAGAGGCGAGCCGCCGATTATTTGCAGGTCGCTGCCATTTGTGCTCCTCTGCTTGGCAACGGCACTCAGGAAACTCCAGCGCGCAACACGTACAATACAGCCGCGGCAGAAATTACGATTCTTCTTCGGTCAGCGGATGGAGGTCAATTGTGGAATCATCCGCTGACCTTAACTAACGGCGGCGAGACCTACCATTTGCGTCTTCAGCCTGCAAGCTATGGCGTCTGGGCGCCTGACTACTTCACAGCTTTCAAGCTTCCGTCTGAGGTTGAACGAAAGCAGCCCAAAGTGCTCAACATACAAAACGGCGTCGGTGGGGCGCTAGTGGGAGTGCGAACCGTAAATCCGCGCGAAGATTTAGCGCCTTTCAAGGGGATCACCGCGCCAGTCACAGCGACGCTCGATTTCAGAGGGACGGATGCCACTCTTGCTCTACGGCGTCCGGCGAGACAACCCACGGCGAACGTGCAGGGAAAAGTTCGGACACTGGCAGCTGATTATACGGCGGCGCTCGCATATTACCGACCGCCGTCCAATTTCCTTGCCAAAAAGCTAATGGCAACGTTTCGACCTGGTCGTTACGTGGAAAAGATGGGACTGTATTTCCTTCAGCCTTACGACCCCCATCGGATCCCAGTCGTTTTTGTGCATGGGCTGGCGTCGAGTCCATTTATGTGGGCGCAAACGATCAATGAGCTAGACGCCGATCCACAGGTGCGCGAGCACTATCAATTTGGGGTGTTCGCTTATCCCACAGGCTATCCACCCCTCTATTCCGCCCTGCGTCTGCGCGAGGCGCTCGCCAAAGTGGACAAACTTTATCCGAACCACCGCGGCTACGTGCTGGTAGGCCACAGCCTGGGCGGGATTCTAGCGCACATGCAAGTAGTCACCGTCACACCCGCGATGTGGGAACGAACCGTGGGACAACCAGCCAGGGAGGTTCTTGATCGCACCGCCCACGATAGTCTCATTTATCGCTCACTGATCTTTCAAGCAGATCCTCGGATCAAGCGAGTCGTGTTCATTTGCACGCCGCATCGCGGAAGCGACACGGCCCTTACCGGCTTGGGGAGGTTCGGTAGAAGTCTGATCGCGCTTCCCGTTGCGATGACCAGCATTTTCAGAGAATCGCTTACAGACGTTGATCTCACTCAATTCACCGGAAGCGCCAGACGCCTTCCCAACAGTGTCAGCGGTCTTTCGCCCAAAAATCCTACATTGAAAATCGTCAACAGTGCCGGGATCAGCGCGCCGTATCATTCAATCATTGGCGACCGCGGGAAAGGTGATACACCTAATAGCACCGATGGGGTTGTTCCTTATTGGAGTTCTCACCTCGACGGCGCGCAATCCGAAGTGATCGTGCCAGGTCCGCACGGCTCGCAAAACCTACCGCAAACAATCGCTGAGCTTCACCGCATTTTGCGGTTGCACTTAAAAAACAGCGGCGAATTACGGACAACTATCGCTGAAACAGGTTACTAAGCTACATACCGAAAAATGCTCATAATGATTCTACCCACTATCGCCCTGATCTTGTTCGTAGTTCTGGCGGGCGTCATCCTAGTGGGACGATGTCTGCATCGGCTCCTTCCGGCCGAGCATCTGAGCACGGAGTCCAAGGACGCGGTGAAACTCGCGCTGGGTCTTATCGGGACCATGACTGCGATACTTCTTGGGCTGCTTATCAGTTCAGCTAAAGGCTCCTTCGACACCACACGAAGCGAAGTGATTCAGATGGCTGCGAAAGTCGCCTTACTCGATCGTGTGCTGACGCTTTATGGACCAGACACAGCGGAAGCGCGCCGCGCCCTTCGCGACGCCATCGCCGATGGAATCC
>QHOF01000329.1 GCA_003219335.1 Verrucomicrobiota bacterium
TCTTGGTGGACTGGATCGTCTTATAGAGGTTTTCGGCGGGAGCTCCGTGAATATTTCGCGGCCGCATCTGCGGGGAAATCTTCGCGGCCTTGCAGATTTCCTGCGCGAGCTTGGATGAAACCCGGCTGAAATCACTCGATAGAAACCCCACGAGGGAGTGGCTCTTGGTGTCGTGCAGCATTTTGAGCAACATTCCAAACTCGATGCCGTAGGGATGCGGCTTGATTTCACGCGGTTGAGGCGGCAGCTCGTGAATCGTCCGGGAATATTCTCTGATCTCCCCCTTCGGGGTATGGTAGACGAGCTTGACGTGCGGATTGGCGATGGCGACCTGTTCGAGATACTCGTCCACGGAGCCTCGCCCCTTCTGGTAGCGGCCCTCGATTTCTAGGGTCACCTGGGTTCCACGATGGTTCTCCCAGTCGATCTGCTTCCGCTCGAGAATCCGCGGCTCGTTCTTCTTGGTATCGATCTGGACTTCGAAGTAGTGGGCGGGCGTCCGCGCGCCGGTGCGCGAGGTGATCTGCACCGGTTTGCCGGTCGTCAGTTGCCCATACATGCCGGCGGCCGATATGCCGATTCCCTGCTGCCCGCGGCTCATGCGCAGCCGATGGAATTTGGACCCGTAGAGAAGCTTCGCGAAGATCCGTGGAATCTGTTGGCGGACGATGCCGGGACCGTGGTCGATCACCGTTACCCGAAACCGGTTCGCCTGGCTGGGCGGCGGCGGAGTTTTCTCGTTTGAAGCCACTTCAAGCCTGACGACGACTTCGGGCAGAATCCCCGCTTCCTCACACGCGTCAAGCGCATTATCGACGGCTTCCTTCACGCAGGTGAGCAGTGCCTTTCTCGGATTGTCGAAGCCCAGCAAGTGACGGTTCTTGGTAAAGAACTCGGAAACGGAGATCTCCTGCTGGCGCGCCCCCAGCTCGGCCGCGGATACCAGGGCCTTTGGCTCGAGGGGCTGGGTCTCGGCCGTCGCGGGCTTGGACTTTAGCATAGCTTTAGACATTTCTTGTTTGTATCTCCATATTATCAGATTTCGACCAGCTGGGCTGTCTCTTCCCTCATGAACTAGCTAAAAGTGCCCCTCGTATGTGTTTGCAATAACCGAACTGGAATTGTTTGCATTTTTTCAATCTAAGCGCCGCTGAGAAAGGCTCATTGAGGAGTCACGACGGAAGGCGCGCGACTTCCAAAGAATTCCAAACCTGTCTTTGCTCAGGGTTCAATTATCTGACGGTCAATTCCGCGTACTAGTGACGCGTCCGTGACGCGGACTTTGACTGCTAGAAGAAACGATACGATCCGGGTTTTGATCAATTGCGCTCTTCCGGCTGGATCGCGCTAAGCCATTCTTCGTGCACATCGACCCAGATGGAATCCTGGTCGTGGCAGATCGAGACTTCACTGAGATCGAACCTGACCGTGTAGAGTGGATTATGAATGCCGCGATGGTCTCGGATATTTTCCAGAACGCCATGGACTAAGCCGACGACGCCGCGTTTGCCGCGGATGTACCGCGGTGTGCGCGGGTTGCCGGTGGGATTTTCTCTAGCGACGACGACGGGATCGCCGACTTTGAATTTGCTGTTCATCGATTCCATCGATTCACTCAATCCGGCCGGACGCGTGGCATTTCCGGCGCGGCTCCGGTTCTCTCTACTTCATTCAACTGATCCGGCTCCAGCGCGTATCCCGCGCCGATCAAACTATCGGCGGTGACGAGCTTTGCCAGTTCTTCTTCCGACATCCCCTCGGTTCCGGCGGGGCGCTGCGGCAGGACGAAGTACCGAACGTCGGAAGTGCTGTCGTACACTCGGACCTGTTTACCGGCGGGAATCTCCAACTGAAACATTTCCTGCGCGCAGGCGCGGGGATTTTGGACGATCTTCGTCCGGTAGCTCTCGTGCTTGTACCACCATGGCGTGTCGCCCAGGATGTCGTAGGGATAACAGGAACATAGAGTACAGACCACGAGGTTGTGAACCTTATCGGTGTTCTCCACCACCACCAATTTGCCCACCTTGCCCTGGTGCACGCCCATTTCTCTCAGCGCTTCTCTACCCGTCGTCAACAAAGCTTCCTTGAATTCAGAATCCATCCACGCCTTGGCGACGATGATGCCACCGGCCCATTCGCGCTCCTCGTGCAACTCTTACCAGCGCTGCTTCAACTCCTCGCGGGTCGACCAGCCGCCCTTGATCAGTGCCTGAACCAACACCTCGAGCAATTCCTGGTAGTCTCTTAAGTCCTGTTCCAGGTTCGCCATGCGCTCTTCGAGCGTGCCGTGGTGTTGCTTCTTTTGAAACTTGAAGAAGTCGTCGTAATCGCCGCGCTCCTTGCGGTTGTCCTCGGTCACCATATCCATGGCTTCCACGGCGCGCGCCGAAACCAGGGCGATTCCCTTCACATATTCATCGAGCCATTCTTCCAGATAGCGCACCCGCGCTTCGATGTTTTTCCCCTGCGGTTTTTTGAGCTTGAAGAACTGGTCGGCGCGCTTGAGCGCCACGCGCGCTTTGAGCAAATCGTAGAAGGTCACGACGCCGCGCCGAATCAAATAAAAGATCCGCGGCTCGAACCGTTTGGCCCTGTAATATTCCAGGTCTTCCTCGACGGCTCGAATGTGAGCCTCGAAGTCATGCATGTGTCCTTCAAATGGCTTGTGATCATGTTTTCCTGACATAATTCTCCTCGATCCACGAGTGACCGCGGATCAGTGAGTATCGAAAACCTCCTGGTACTGCCCCAGCTTCGCCTTGACGGCATCGATTTCAACTTGCGTGGGATGCGCGGGATCGGCCGCGCTCGGAAGACTGCCGAACTTCATCAAGCAAGCCATCAATAACAAGCGCGCCTTGGTAGCCGTCAGATTGCTTCCCGGGATGGCTAGGGGATGGCGGCTCTTATCGACAAAACCCGCAGCATTACCCCGGCTCACGTTCACCACCGACATGCCGGAGAACGTCGCCCGTTTCAGAGCGGCGTCGACCGCATTGCTCATGCTACCGAAGGGTGCCGACCCTTCCGCGATAAAACCCGCCAACGGTGCGTCGCGCAGATTCTTTTCAATCCGCGCGAGGATATCGACTTCGCTGCTGGCATCCCCGGAAGTGTCTTCCGGCAGATAGCGCGCGTGCTTTACAATTGTCACCTTTGGAATAGCCGTGGACAGCAGGTTTCCCGCGCTGTCCTTGATCGGCACCGCAATCGTACCAGCCGTCAAACCTTGAATTCTCGAGCCTTGAACTTCCTTGGGCAGTTGGCTCAAATTAACCGCCGAGGTATAGGTGTGCCGCTTGACGGTCTTAAAGGTGAACTGCGGCGCGCCGGGATGTCCCATTCGGCCGATGATGCCGCCGTGACCGCCGGTCGCGACGTAACCGCCGGGCCGCGCGTCGGCTTTCTGCACGTCGCGCGCGGTGAAAATCTGCTCGTCGAGAATCGCAACGGCACCGATGCAGTCCCGACCGCTTTCGTCAGCCCAGATCTTTGAC
>QHOF01000313.1:0-4178 GCA_003219335.1 Verrucomicrobiota bacterium
TGGAGAACGCGGCTTCTTGCCATTGTTTCAGAGACATCAAAGTTGCATAGCTTTCGTCGGATTTACTGTAAACCAGACGGGCAGAGAGTATCGTTTGCCGGACAGAACCTTTGGTACTGAGAATGCGATACAACTCGCCCGCTTCCGTGCCGTAGCTTTAGCAGAAGATACTTAGCTTTGTAAAACAAAACAGCGGACGAGCCGCTGGTCTTCAGCCGACGCGGAAACGAACGTCGCGGATGGTCTTGCCGCCGAAGCGCTGCTTGAGTTTTCGCAAGATCTCGGTCTTGGAAATTTGTTCGAGCTCGTAATGCAATGCTGGTTGGAGCACCCGCACGTAGAGAACGCCTTCGCGCAACGCCACAGGCGCGGAGTGCGTCGCGATGAATTCACCGACGATTTTCGACCAAGCATCGATTACTTCCGTTTCGCGAAGGCGCTCGCGAAGTCCCAAGCGCTGCATCAGTTTCGGGAGTAACTCGGCCGGCGCCTGCCATCGGTCTGCTCGCATTTTCTTTTCGGGAAGACCGCGCCATTCGGCGATCACGGCAGCGCGAAGGGACGGGGTCATAACTTCGTCATGAGTGTTACAAAAGTTACAAAGAAAAAGTTACGGCTGAGACAGCCGGCACCACATCGATGTGACGTTTGTAACGATGTAACGATTTTAACGAATCACTACGCGTCGCGTCAATACTTCCTCCGCATGTGACTTGGGAGAATGTTTAGTTCAGTGCGGTACTTGGCCACGGTGCGCCGGGCGATCGGGATGCCGCGTTCGCTCAGGATCTCGACGATCTCGTGATCGCTCAATGGGGCGCTGCCGTTCTCGTGCTTCACCAGATCGAGAATGGCCTGCTTCACGCTGGTATTACTGAGCGATTCGCCGGTGGCGGTTTGGTAGCCGCCGGTGAAAAAGTATTTCATCTCGAAAACGCCCTGGGGTGTGGCCATGTACTTGCCGGATACAGCGCGGCTCACCGTGGTCTCGTGCACGCCCACGACATCGGCCACTTCTGCCATGGTCATCGGCTTCAGGTGCGACGGGCCGTGCTCAAGGAAATCGCGCTGCCGCGAAACGATCTGCTGCGCGATGTTGGAAATGGTTTGCTGCCGTTGATGGATCGAGCGGATCAGGAATTTCCCGCTGCGGATTTTGTCGCGGATGTAATTTTTCACGTCGCTGCTCTGAGTGTCGCCCGAGGCGATGATGTCCTTGTATAGACTGCTGATCCGCAGATGCGGAATCTGCTCGTTGTTCAGGATGATCTGATATTCGCCATCGACCTTTTCAACCGTGACGTCTGGCAGCACGTAGTTTTGCGGAGCAGCGGCGAAAATCTGACCGGGGCGCGGAGTGAGGCGCGCGATCTTCTCGGCAGCCTTTGGTGTCCATTCGTCGCGCGATTTCGGGAAAGCGGTGCCGGCCCAAATCTTCCATGTGCTCGCTGACAATTTTGTATTCGAGGCTGTGCTCTTTCCCTCCGCGGCGCAGTTGAAACAGCAAACACTCGCGTAAATCGCGCGCGGCGACCCCCGCGGGATAAAAGGTCTGGATCAATGCCAGCATCTTTTCGAAATCTTCCCTCGGAATTCCTGAGGTCAGCGCCATCTCCTCCGGCGTACTTTGGAGAAATCCGTTGTCGTCGATGTTGCCGATGATTAACTCGGCAGCTTTTCGATCACCGGCGCTGAGCACCGTCTGATTCAGTTGCCCGATCAAATTTTGCTGAAGCGTTTCCTGGACCGGAATGGAATCGAAAAAGAACTGGCGCTTCTCTTCCGCTTCTCTGGAAGGGCGACGGCCGTCGGAACTGGAGCTGACCGACTGCGCCATGTAATCACGCCATTCCTCATCGAGGCTCGCCAGCTTTTCGAATTCATTCTTGAAATTGTCGTCCGCAGAAGCTTCAGCTTCGCTGCGTTCATCGGTGCCGCGCTCATCCGGCACTTCCTCGAGCACGGGATTCGTTTCCATTTCCTGTTGAACCAGGTTGCGCAGCTCGAGCAAGGGCGTCTGGAGAATGAGCAGGCTTTGTTGCAACTGCGGCGAGAGAACTTGCTGCAACGCAAGATTCTGGGTCTGCTGCATTCGCTGTGCGGCCATACGCCGAGCTTACCGGTGCGGCCGCACTCAGGCAAGCATCACGATGGTCAGCTGCATTCGTACGCGCTACAGCTTTCAGCCCACCATTATCCAATCAATTTCCCCGTCGAACGCCACGACCTCGCCGAATGGGTCGCCTCCTTGACTGGAGGGAACAGCTATGAGATCGGCTCGAAATCCGGGGTGAATCCGGCCTAGCGCGTTTTCCTGCCGCAATGCACGCGCCGGATTTTTGGTAGTCATTTGCAAAATTTCCTCCGGAGAAACGCTCGGAAATTCTTTTTGAAACGCGCGCATCTCGGCAAACAGGCTCAAGCTCTCATTGCTCGCGAGACTGTCAGTGCCCAGGCAAACGTTGAATCCCAATCCGCGCAGTCGTTCAAATGAAAATCGGCTATGGCGAAAGTAATCGTGGCTGCGCGGCGAATGCACGATGTGAAGCTTTATGTTCGATTTTTCCAGCAACTCAAAGTCGCGGTCTGCCAATTCGTTTAGATGGGCGATGATCCATTTGTGGCCATCGGTGCTTGCTTTCTTGTCATTCCGAGCAGAGCCAAGCGAAGTCGAGGAATCTCTCAATATTCCCAAAAAGTGACCGAGAGGTGTTTGATCACCGCAATCACTCACGTCCCGTCCAATTTCCCGAAGGAATTCATAGAGCGGCCCCGACGCCTCGCGAAACATCTCCATCTCCTCGCGCGACTCGGCCAAATGCGTCGTCAACAAGATGTTCTTGCGTCGCGCGACTTCCTCGCAGCGGCGAAATAAATCTTTCGACGCGGTGAACAACGCGTGCGGCGCCAAGCCCCACGGCGCGCCTCCTTTGACTTCGCTCAGGACAGGCTCAGGTCGCGCACTACCAAGCGATTCAGTTGCTAGATCGACAAGCTCGCTTGCGCGCTCCGGCGTGCGCACGTCGATCAGCTCCGCAAACCACCACGTGCGAATTGGCGCGCGGATCTGCTGAACGAATTCTGGAAGTCCTGTGAGATTCGCGATCGTGGTTGTGCCGAATCTTTTTACCTCGACAAAACCTTCGTTGATCGAGGCGACATAATCTTTGGCCGAAAGCTTTGCCTTCTCCGTGTTGATCGCCCGAATCCAATCCGCAAACGTGTTTTGCGGCGGGATTTTGGCGCGGAGGCAGGTGTAATCGAGGTGGCAATGTGCGTTGATCAGCCCCGGTAACAGCGCTTGCTCGCCCAGATCGACAATTTCACTGGCGTCGCGTGCTTTGATCTCGTCAAACTTTCCGACGTCAACGATTCGATCTCCGGAAACTCCGACCGCGCCATTCTCGATGGGCGTTCCGTCCATCGTCACCACTGTGCGCGCGCGAATGATCATTTGCCTTTCACCACTTTCCGGCATTCGGCGATCAGCAGATTACACGCTTCCTGACACAGCAAGGGAACTGTAGCCGGGATCGTCGATCCCGGCCGAGCCGACGCTTCAGCCTGATCCCAAGCAGGATCAAACTTTTCCTTCGGCAATTTTGTCGATGCGATCGCACCATCTCGGTCGCGTTTCCACAAGATGGTTCGCAGACAACCGCCATTGGATCGGCAAAAATTCGCGACGAGATCATCGATCTGCGAATCGGAAATTTTTGCCGCAACCCGATACATTCCCGATTGGCGATCCAGCGCTTCGCGCAAGGGCGTGGTTTTTAGCTTGCCGCCTTTCCAGGTAGCGAACACCGCGAGCCTGGCGGGATAAAAATAATCCAGCGCGCGTCTCAATTCTTCGAGATCCGCAAGCTCCAGCCGCCAGCCGTGCCGCAGGTTAGGCGCGGTTTTGAGCGGACGGTAACTTCCCGTGTCGCCATATTTTGCGATTTCGATCGCGTCGTCGGGGTTTCGAAATCTCTGCAAATCCTCGCGACTGTGGTCATCGCGATGTGACAGGACAAAACCGCCGGGTTTCGTTTTTTGAATCAGGATTTGCCCGAAATAAAACGGAGCAGCGAGCGCGGTCCCGAGAATTCGCTCGATTGAACTTGGCATTCGTAGGCGTCCGGCAGCCGCCGGGCGCGCCAGCTAGTGCAGGCAGTGGCCGATCAGACCGGCTG
>QHOF01000313.1:4194-7103 GCA_003219335.1 Verrucomicrobiota bacterium
CTTGTCGCTCTCGGCATCGAGCATTCCGAGAACGTGCCGGTGCTCGTTGCGCATGGGCACAATGATCTCCGAGCGCGTGGTGTGGAACGTGGGCAAATAGCGCAGATCCTTGTGCACGTCGCCAACGATGATTGGCTTGCCCGAGTCCAGCGCCGCGCCGCACAGCCCCTGGGTAATCGGGAAACGCGGATACGTCGGCGGCTCGCTACCGGTCCCGGCGAGGATCACAAATTCATCTTTGATGATCTTGTAAATAGCGACCCACCGATAATCGTGCGCCGCGCGAATCATCTCCACTAGTTGCTTCATCTGTTTTCGGGTGCATCCGCCAGCCAGCGCAAATGCCCCGATCTCCTGCAGTTTTTTGCACGTTGTCTCCTTCATCCGCGGGAAAGCAATCTCGCGCAAAAGAAACCAAGCGCGAGCACGATTTCAACTTTTTGCAGCCAGCGCCTGCTCGATGATGATATCGGCAAAACCAGGGTCGGTGCCGATGGACGGAGCATAGAACAGGAGGCGATTGTCGATCTTGTAAGGGTTGCGCCGGAAAATTTCCTTCGAAGAGGGACGGCTTCCCAGCCGTCCATTGGGCTGTCTTCGACGGCTGGGAAGCCGTCGTTCCTTGATCCCAAGCAACCGCGGAATGTCTTCATAGCTGTGTAATCCGTCGGAAATAAAAAACGGAACCACGACTACATTCCGAGTCGTCGTTAATTTCCGCCAATCCAACACCAGCGGCGGCTCTTCCATATAGACGTTCAGCACTTCCGCGTATTTGCCGACTGATCGGATCTTTTCCGCCTCGCGTTTGGCTGCGACTGCGCTGTTTTCATTCAGATCAGTTCCGTGCGCCACGATTAGAAGACTTGTCTCTGCCTCCGCCACGCCCGGCGCGATCTCTCGCGCGCGCTGCAAAAGCAAATCCGTCATCCTCGGATCACTGCCGACTGGTTCGCAATATTTCCAGATTTGTCCGTTCGGGCGTTTCGTAATCCGGCCATTCAGGTCAAGCTCGCGCGGGACGACCGTCTGCGTGAAATAACCTTCGCTGATAAAATTCGGCACGACATAAACTTCGCGAATCAATTCCGGGTCGAACAAGAAAATTGCATCTCGCAAGCTCGGTTCTTCCTTCCAAAAAGCGCAGCCGACCTCTGCGAAAATTTTCCGGCGCCGAATCTCCGCCGCATGCGCCAGCGTCGGCGCGCTCGAATCCGGATTCATTGTCGAGCCGTGAGCGACGATCAAGAGAGCGCTGTGATCATTTGGATTCATGGAGCTCGAAAATGTCCAACGCCCAACGTCCAACAGCCTGCCCTGAGCGCAAGTCGAATGGGTCCAACGCTGAATTGATGTTATACATTGCGGCTCGAAACTTCTATTGGACTGGCCGCTGCTGTGAGTCTGTAGAAAACTTATTCGACCTCAGCGCGCCTTTTCTGCGGCCAATTCTTGAAAACGCGGATCGTTGCGGATTCGATCCCAGATCGGATCGAGTCGGAGCGTTGCCGGAGTAAGAAACGCCGCACCGGGAGATTGTGTCCGCAGCAGTCGCTTGAGCATGGGAATCGCGTGATCCGCATCCCCCAATTGTGCGTAGATACGTGCCATTTCGCCCTCCAGGTCGGGGCCAAATTCCGGATTTTTGGAACTTGGCAGCAAAGCCATGGCTTTTTCTCCTTCAGCAATAGCGGAAGCTGCTTCGCCCAAACCTGCGTAAGCCTCGCCCAACCAAGCGTGAGTGAATGGCTCGGCACCCGAATTCTTCTCGAGCTCGCGACGAAAATTTTCTATCGCCTTTTTGTACGTCGCGCGGGCTGCTGAAAGATCGCCGGCAAGTTGCTGGCTGAAGGCGAGCACAAGGATGTCGTTCGGATCCCGTCGATCGCGGTCGGTCTCCGTGGATAATGCTCTTGAGAGTATCTCTACGGCGGCAGCATAATTGCGCTGGAAGAGCGCATACGTAGCGCGGCGGCTCGCTGGGACATGCGGTTTCGCCAGCAGTGGTTCCGCCGATTGCAAATCGCCAATCGCCACAAGCGCATCCGCTTTGGTGAGAAGGGCACGGGCATTCGTCGGCGTCCACGCAAGTACGCGGTCGAGTGTGGCCAGAGCTTCGGGGAAACGACGCATGGCGCAGTAGGTAAGCGCTAGATTATTAGAGGCCCTAACATCGCGAGGATCGAGTTCGATGGCGCGTTGTAGATTGGCAACAGCCTCGTCCCAATGTCCCAATGCTCGTTGCACCCTGGCGATCGCTTCTATAACATCAGCGCTATTCGGAAGACCCTGTTCGGCCTGCCGGAATTCCGCGAGAGCGCGCGTGTCGTCTTGCTCGTGGTACCCGCGAGCAAGGTGAACTTCTGGAAGGTTTGGATCCAGCGCGAGCGCGTGATCGAGAGAATCCTTGGATGCAGCCAGCCGCGCCGCGTTTAGCTGGACATCTAACCGGTAACTTTCGATCTGCGCAATCGAGAGATATGCCCACGCCAACGTAAAATTCGGATCCAACTTTACTGCTTCCTGGTACAAGCGAATTGCCCCCTCAACATCGCCTTCCGCGTGAAAACCCCAGCCGATCGGAATCGCTCGCGCACGCAAATATGCATCGTAAGCAGCCGGATTGTTCGTGGCCTTGGCCACAACCCGCGCTTTCTCCTGCGGACTCAGCGTGGCGCCCACGGCATCGGCAATGTCTCTCGCCAATTCGCCCTGCAAAGAAACCGAATCCGCCACTTTGCGATCGTAATTTTCCCCCCAAACGTGGCGAACGGTACGCGCATCGATTAGCTGCACCGAAACGCGTACATGATCTCCCGATCGGCGGACGCTGCCTTCGACTACGTTGCTCACGCCCAGTTGCTGCGCGATTTCTCTGAGATTGCGTTTGGTGCCGCTCTTATACTGCA
>QHOF01000313.1:7209-10630 GCA_003219335.1 Verrucomicrobiota bacterium
TGCTTTTGTCCGGCGCTAAGCCGGCTGTCAGTTTGCGATGGCGAAGGAATGGAAACGTCAATGCTAGAGCAGTTGCTAACAGCATGACCACCAGAGCGACCGGCGATCGTGCCCAGCGCAGCCATAAAGGAGCAGCGGCGCGTTGCAATTTGAATTCCAGTTTCAGCCGCAGCTCTTTGAGAGCGTGAAGCAGCTTGTGCGCGCTGTGATATCGTTGGCCGCGATTCTTGCGCAGCGTTTTGCTGATGATCTGCTGAAGTTCAGCAGGAGCGCGTGCGATGTAACGCGTGAGCGGTGGGGGCTCCTTCTCAAGAATTGAAAACATTACGTCTTGTGGCGTGTCGCCGGTGAATGGCACATGCCCAGTTAGCATTTCGTAAAGAACCACGCCGAGACTCCAGATATCGGTGGTTTTATCAACTTGCGCGCCGCACGCCTGCTCGGGCGACATATAACGAACAGTCCCGAGTATGGACCCAAGATTGGTCTCAGCGAGTGTCATCGATCCTGCCCCGTCCGCCGTAGCCTCGGCGAAGGCGGATTCTGCAAGCTTTGCAATCCCAAAGTCGAGCACTTTTACGTATCCGTCCGGCCGGAGCATGATGTTCTCCGGCTTGATATCGCGATGGACAATTCCCGTTTTATGGGCGGCAGCAAGCGCACTCGCCACTTGGATGGCGACGTCAACAGCTTCCCTTAACTGCATCGGCCCACGAGTCAGGCGATCGCGCAGCGTCTCGCCTTCGATCAGTTCACTCGCCATGTAATGAATTGAGTGATCCTGGCCGATCTCGTAAACCGTCAGGATGTTTGGATGATTGAGCGCTACTACGGCGTGCGCTTCTTGTTGAAACCGCCTCAGGCGCGCGGCGTCGCCCGTAAAATGCAAGGGCAGGAGTTTGAGTGCGGCTTTGCGGCCCGCGACAATGTCGGTGGCCAGATAAACTTCACCCATCCCGCCGGTGCCAATCGATTCAGAAATTTTGTAATGGCCGATCTTCTGGCCGATCAATGCCTCCGAGTCGCTCACTAGGAGCTCAGGCGCGACCTGAAAGGCTGGCGATTTGATGAAGTCACCTGCTGTATCATGATACTTGAGAAGCAGTTCAACTTTGCGGCGCAGAGCCTCATCGCCGTCACAGCTTCGCACTAGAAAAGCGGCTCGTTCGTTAGGAGGCTGTTCAACCGCAACGTTGAAGATCTCGGTGCAACTTTGCCAGCGCTCAGGGTGCATCCATGTCTTCCCCACTGAGCGCGGCGAACAGCCAGGCGCGGGCCGCAGCCCAATCTCGCATCACAGTGTTGACGTGAATCTTGAGGACGTCCGCGATCTCTTCCATCGTCAAACCTCCGAAATAACGCATCTCCACAACCCTGGCTTTCCGCTGATCAAACGCCGCAAGTCTTTCCAGCGCCTCATCGAGCGCGAGTAGCTCGGCTGCGCGCGTCTGCGTAACGGCTGCGCATTCGTCCAGCGTTACTCTGATCGCGCCCCCGCTGCGTTTCAGCGCGTGCCGCTGGCGCGCATGATCGACCATGATGCGGCGCATGAGTTGCGCGGCAACAGCAAAGAAATGTGCGCGGTTCTGCCACTGCGGATGGGTCTTGTCCGCGAGCTGGAGGTAAGCGTCGTCCAGCAGGGCAGTCGTTTGCAACGTGTGGCCGGGTCGCTCCCGGCTCATATAATGGTGCGCCAGACGTTGAAGCTCTGGTTGCACGAGCGGGATCAGTTTGTTCAATGCGCTTTGGTCTCCGCTACGCCACTCGCAGAGTAGCTGCGTGACTTGTTGCTGGGACGATCCAAGCGCCATCATGCACGAACCCTTCCCATTATCAGTCCGGATCCCGAGAGATGCCACCGATTTGTGATCATCGGGCACCGAGGAGGCGGGACGCAAAGCTTTTTTTCAGCGGCGTGGTGGGTTTGGCAGTGGAATTTCCGCTTTATGGGTTAGGTCACCCAAACAACAAACCAAAAAGAAAGGGAAAACAATGAATTCACTAACTCACTTCAAAAAAATACGAATTCTACCACTTCGCACACTCCTCAGCCTTGGCGCGATCTTCGCGTTAGTCACGGCCGCTCACGCACAGAACCTCTACGTCTCAACTCAACACGACGAAGCAATCTTCGAGTACACGCCATCTGGCGTGCAGAGCACCTACGCTTCAAGGTTGTCCTTCCCCCGAGGGTTGGCCTTTGACAGTCTCGGCAATCTTTTCGCCGCGGAAACGCTCGCTCCTGCCGACGACGTTGAGGTTGGGAAAGTGTTAAAATTCAACCTGCGTAACAAGGCCACCACCCTCGGCAGCGCCGCTCGGTTTTTCTTTGAAGGCCTCGCCATAGACATCGCGGGCAATGCCTACGTCATGGGGATAGATTTAAATAGTCCCACATTTGCCAGCACCATCTTCAAATTCACACCTGACGGAGAGCGGATCGTATTCGGCTCTGTTCCCAGTGGAGGCTCTGGCGTCGCTTTCGATAGCGCGGGCAATCTTTTCGCCGCCGATGCTGACGACCAAACTATCTACAAATTTGCTCCCGATGGAACCCGCACCGTTTTCGCCGGGCCAAGCGCCTTCGGCGATAGCGCTCCCAGCGGGTTGGCCTTTGACAGTGCAGGCAACCTCTTTGTGTCCACCGAGAGCGACGAGCCCGTGGGGAACGACACTATTCTTGAGTTCACTCCTATCGGCGCAGAGAGCACCTTCGCTACCGGGCTTAGTACGCCTCGGGGCCTGGCCTTTGACAGCTCGGGCAATCTCTTCGTGGTGGAACACCTTCATATCCCGGACGGCGATATCTTGAAGTTCCCTCCTGGCGGAGGCCCGCCGACGGCTTTTGCCACTGGCCTCGGCAGCCCGGAATTCCTCACCTTCGGGCCCCCGCGATAACACTAGCGCATCGCGGGCCCTACAATATCTCGCGCCGTTGGACCGTAACCGGCGAACCATCGGCAATGAAGGCGGAGCGCGGCGGCTGATTTAACGTGTCAGCGAATTGTTCGCCGTAAAGAGGGGCAATGTCCGCGTTGAATTCGAAGCTGGTCGCATTCCAGATCTTCCATCGGGGATGCTCAACTCGATATTCACCGCAGCCGCTGCGAAGAGAGGTGTAACCCCAGTAATGTTCCGTGATGAATTCGGCATGGCTTCCCGCTGGAATTGTTTGCGGCTCGCCAGTCCCGCTCATTTTGAGTGATTCCCATTTGCCGCCGCGTCGCCATGAAAATTCCACTTTCAAATGGGAGTCGACATGGTCGATTTGGTGTTTCATCGGTAACGCGAGATAATTTTCGCCGTAACATGCGCGCGCAATGAGCGCTATCGCGCGCCTCGGGACAAGCTCGCGGATGAAAACCACGCCGCGCCGCCACGTATCGGCGGATTTTCTCCTAACGTAAAAGCGCAGATTAAC
>QHOF01000045.1:0-12261 GCA_003219335.1 Verrucomicrobiota bacterium
CAACTGAGCAGGGACCCATGTTCTCAATCCAAAAAATTCTCGGGCGCGACGAAAAGTTTTACGACTTGCTCGAGGCAAGCGCGCAGCAGGCGGACGCGAGCGTGCATCACCTCGTGGCGCTTTTGGAAAAACTTCAGCAACATGGGACGCCGGAAAGTTTGGAGGAATTCGCGCACAGCCGGCGTGAGGACAAACGGATCACGCAGGAATTGACCGAGCAGCTTTCCAAAACCTTTGTCACGCCTCTTGAACGGGAAGACATCCAGGAATTGGCGGCTGCTCTCTACAAAATACCGAAGACTGTCGAGAAAATCGGAGAGCGCATTTTAATCTGCCCCGAAGACTTGCGCGGACGTAGTTTTCAAAAACAGATGGAACTGCTCGATCAGGCGGCCGAGACAGTCCTGGCAATGGTCAAGCAATTGCGCAAGGGAATTGACGCTCGCAGGGCGCGCGAGATGAACGCAAAATTGCAGGCGATCGAAGGTGACGCCGACGAACTGGAGCTGGACCGACTACGCGATCTTTTCCAGAGCAATTACGAGCCGAAGCAGATCATTTTTCTGCGCGATCTTTACGGGTTACTGGAGAAAGTGATCGACGGCTGCCGGGACGCCGGAAACATCATTCTCCAGGTGGCGCTCAAGTATTCGTAGCAGGCTCATCGCGTGCTCACGTTCATTTCCGTCGTTATCGCGGCGATCATTTTCGAATTCAGCAACGGCTTTCACGACGCCGCGAACGCGATTGCTACCGTGGTCTCGACGCGAGTTCTGACGCCGCGCAGGGCGATTGCAATGGCTGCGTTCTTCAATCTCACCGGCGCATTATTTGGCGCTGCAGTCGCTTCCACAATCGGCAAAGGACTCGTGGACACCAACATCGTTACAATGGCGACAGTCCTGAGCGCGGTGATCGCCGCGTTCGCCTGGAACATCATCACGTGGTGGTTCGGTTTGCCCTCGAGTTCGAGTCATGCGCTCATCGGCGGCCTGTGCGGTGCTGCACTCGCCGCCGCGCGCGGTGACTGGTCAGTGATCAAATGGAATGCCGGCGTGTGGCCGAAAGTGGTCGTGCCCATGATCACTTCGCCATTCGCCGGCTTTATTTGCGGCGGGTTGATCATGTTTCTGCTTTTCGTCGCGCTCCATCGGTTCACGCCGCATTTCGTTCATTCGTTGTTCGGCAAGCTGCAAATCTTTAGCGCCGCATGGATGGCGCATAGTCACGGCACAAACGATGCGCAGAAAACCATGGGCATTATCACGCTCGCGCTGTTCACGGGCACCAAGGCTGGGAGCTTCGATCATCTCCCGGCGTGGTTGGATTTTCTCAGAACGCCAGAATTCATTCTGCCCAAGTGGGTCATTGGCCTGTGTGCCCTGACCATGGCGATTGGAACAGCGGCCGGCGGCTGGCGCATCATTCGAACACTCGGCCATCGCATGGTGAAATTGCAGCCGGTGCACGGCTTCGCCGCGGAAACCACCGCCGCATTGATCATTCAAGGTGCGAGTTACTACGGCATCCCGCTCTCTACTACACATGTAATTAGATCGTCGAGCATGGGCGTCGGCGCCGTGAAACGCCTAGGCGGAATGAAATGGACCGTCGTCGAGCGAATCATCTGGGCCTGGCTTTTTACCCTGCCCGCCAGCGGCCTCATCGGGTACGCGCTGGAACGCGTGGCAGCGGCGCTATGATCGTAGCCTGCGGTGGTCGGACGGGTAGGTCAGGTCTCAGCCCCACAACCGGGCGAACGCCAAGAAAAGGAACGAGCAACCTACAATTATCCACATCCCGCTTGACGCCCTTGGATTTTGGCGGATCCAAGCAGCTACACTTGGCTTAAGCTTCCCTGCGCGCTCGAGACGATCAACGTTTCTGCAGAGATAGAACCGCCGATAAGCAGCGTAGAAGAATATCGCTGTGCCGATCAGGTCGCAGATGAAGTAAATGAAATTGAGTCGGGGACCCATCGAACAAGTTTTAGGCCGAATTATTGGATGTATGCGTTTTGAAGCAATTGGGCTCCAGCAACTCATTCTGGCACGCGCGGGAATCGGCCATGGCCCGAACAACGCCACTTGACTTGCGCGCTCAGGTCATCGCGAAGACGTCCATTGACACAGTCTTGATCGGCTGACCCTCGCCGTGCACAAGGCGACGAACGTGTTCGGTCGTTTCTCGTGAGAATGTCACTTCCCCGCAATGCTTACATACCAAGGCTGGAATGCGTTCCACCAGCACCCGGCGACCACCCAGATTGAAAACCTCGCTAACGAGTTCCGATTTCGCAACGTCATGCCCACAGACATGACACTTAAACGTCACGTTATCTTCGTTTCCGGTATTCGGTCCATTCATCCGGGTCGGGTTCATAAATAGTGATGATCTTAGCTACGTGCGATTCCATCAACGATATTTGAAAATGCAAGGCACGTCCAGCAGCGGTGAAACCGAGGAACAGCGCGCTCGGTAAGTATTTGTCCTCTGGATAATTCTCGATCATTTCGGCTGTTCCTCCCGCTTCACGAATCTCTTGCTCGCTAACGTTCCTCTCAATCACGCGGTGGAAAGCATGCCGGCTGAATTCAAAATCGCCTGCTGCCAATTGTTGTCGAACTTGAGACAACGATTTCATTTCCAGTGCCGGGGTCCCCGACCTCGGCTACAACTTATCCAGATCTTCGATCACTTTCTCCATGCCGCTGACGACAAGTGTAAACCGGTCGTAATCGAGTTTGTCGGGCGTGTCGCTCGATGAATGGTAATACGGATAACGAAATGGCGCGGTGTCGGTGACCATGACGCCAGGATAACCATGTCGCCAGAATGACCATTGATCGGACCAACTGACGCCGGGAATGAACGCGGGAAGCGCCGCACCTTCGGATGGAATCTTTGCGTGTTTCCGAAAGAGACCGACGACGCGGCGGAGCAGCGCCCGTGAATGTATGTTGCCCACGAATCCAATGAAGTTGCCGATCTTCGGATAAGGGATGCCCAATATCGGCGATGGATACGTCTGTGACTTTGGCACATCGGAAAAATAACCGATGGTTTCCAGGCTGATCATCGCTTCGATTCGATCGCCGCGCGCTTTGCATCTTCCGGCGTAAATAAAGCTTCCCATTTCGTCCGATAAAAAATACGGCGGCTCCTCATTCACGAACGCGACGAAACGCAAAGTGTGTTGTGGCTTTTTGACAGCAAAGCGTCGCGCCAGGGCAAGTGTTGCAGCGACGCCACTGCCGTTATCGTTCGCGCCGGGCGAGCCAAACACTGAGTCATAGTGTCCGCCGATCAGGATGATCGGTAGATGCGACGGCTGGGAAGCCGTCGCTCCTTGCATGCGGCCCAGTATTTCCACTTCGATATTATGACAGGCTTGCCCATGCATCTCGTAACTGTCTCGCTGGGGATGAAATCCGGCACGCGCGAAAGAATCTTCGATGAAGTCAGCGGCGGCATTGAGCTGTGCGTAATGCCACATGTTACGCTCGCCGATTTCACCGGCGAGCCTTTGCACATCAGCGCGGAGCTCTTCGCGTAACGCGATTTCATCGGGCGACAGCGGCCCTGTCTTCGAAATATTTTTCCCGGGCATCCTCATTCCAAACCACCAGAGTAACGCCAAAACCGCCGCAACGGCGACGGTAATGCGCAGTGCGCTAAACAAAATTCGTTTGAACACGTTGCGAGCAGATTATGAGAGGAACTCGATAACCGGAAGCGCGTTCGCGCAACCTCTGGGTAGCGCATGCGTCTCGCGTGCTGGTTGCGGGGTCCCACCGCAACGGTCTTTTTCCTAAAGCTGCGTTACAGAGAAAGGTTAGCTGTTACGAAAGTCCGCGGTGGCGAGGACGCCATCGCCAGCACGCGAGACGCGTGCGCTACCCAATCGTGCGGACCGTCACTCCATTCTTTTCCGGAACCGCAGGGCACAAAGAACGAAGAGCACGTTCGCCATGACAATAAGCACGGCCAGATTCTGCCAGTATTCGAAAAAATTTGCGCCGCGCAAAATGATCGCGCGCATGAGCGCGATGAAATAGGTGGTCGGGAAGAGCGCGCCGAGCGCGTAAAAAATCCACGGCATGGTCTCGCGCGGAAAAATGAATCCGGAAAAGAAAACGCTCGGCAGCAGGAACACCATCGACATTTGCAGTGCTTGCATTTGGTTCTCGGCCCTGGTGCCGATGAGCAGACCAAGGCTGAGAAGGGCAAAAACATACACCAGCGTGGAGAACAGCATTCCCACGACGTTGCCGGCGATCGGGATGTTGAACACGAACCGCATGATCAGAAAAAGGATCGCCGCCATCGCCATGCCGATGCACAAGTACGGCACAAGTTTGCCAAGCATCAGTCCCGCGCGGCTCAACGGGCTCACCAGTAATTGCTCGAGCGTCCCGCGCTCGCGTTCCCGCACCAGCGCCATGGCCGTTGCGACAGTGGTGCCGATTTGCAAAACCACGCCGATCACGCCCGGCACGAAAAAGTTCGGGCTGCGCATCGCCGGGTTGTAAAGCATTTGCGGCCGCAGATCGATCGGCACGCCGTGGCGACCGATTTCGCGCAGGAGCGATTCGAGCGACTGGGTCAGCGTCACACCCAAGCCGGTGTTCAGCGCTGACAGCGCCGTCGTGGAATTCGATCCATCGATAAGCAATTGCACCTGCGCCGAACGTCCCGCGCGAACGTCCCGGGTGAACGTGGGCGGAATTTCAAGAGCGACGTAAGCGCGGCCTTTGCGCATTTGGCTTTTAAGTTCGTCCAGGCTCTGCACCTCGCCCACGACGCGAAACGTCTGTGTATTGACGAAGTGGTCCACTAACTGGCGACTCAGCACGGTGCGATCTTCATCCAGAACAAGCGTCGCCATATGTTTCACGTCGTTGTCCAAGGCGTAGCCGAACGCGATCATCTCGATCAGCGGCGGAAAAAAGAAGAAGAAGAGCGTCAGCGGGTCGCGCCAGACGATGATGAATTCCTTGAATAAAATTGCCCCGAGCCCGCGAAAAAGTTTGTGTTTCATGTTCTCACAAGGAGCGGCGGTCTCTAGTCTGCCGTCGAGGCGCTCTGGAGATCGCCTTTCCTTGGGTTTCCATCGCTTCGCTCAGGATGATATTCATCTACATCACGCCGCCTTTCGTTCAGCAGCGTGCTTGGCCGAAAGCTCGACGAATACATCCTCGAGCGAGGGACCGATCTCGTGAATCTCCGCGTGGCTGATCCCGACGCCGCGGAGTTGTTCATCGATTTGTGCGCGCTTCACGCTTTCGTCCACCAGCAGGTGCATCGATTGTCCAAAGACTGTCGCGCTGCGCACACCGCGAAGTTGATGCATCGCATGCAGAGCCGTCGTCACGTGGTCGCAAATCACATCGAGCCGCCGCGTTCCCGGCGGATTTACCTCCGGCATTTTCTTTAATTCATCTGGCTCACCACAGACGATCAATTTCGACATATAGATGTAGCCGACGTGATCGCAGCGCTCTGCTTCATCCATGTAATGGGTAGTCACAAAAAGCGTCATGCCTTTACCCGCGAATTCGAAGAGCAAATCCCAAAGCTCGCGACGCGCGACCGGATCAATGCCAGCAGTCGGTTCATCCAGAAACAGCACGGTCGGCTTGTGCATGAGCGAGCACGCCATGGCCAGACGCTGCCGCCAGCCACCTGACAACTGCGACGCGCGCCTGTTAATGAACGACTCCAGATGCGTGGTCTGGATCATTTCGTCCCGACGGCGTTTCAGTTCCCGGTCGTGCAAACCGTAAAGTTTAGCGGCAAAAATCAGGTTCTCGTTAACGGTCAGCTCGTCATAGAGAGAAAACTGCTGCGACATGTAACCGATCATTTCCTTGATCGGCTCTAAGTCTCGCACGATGTCGTGGCCGCCGATTCGCGCTGTGCCCTCGCTGGGTTCCAGAATTCCGCACAACATCCGGATCACGGTTGTTTTTCCGGAACCGTTGGGGCCGAGAAAGCCGAAGATCGATCCTTTGCCGACTGAAAACGAAATATGATCGACCGCAGTGAACGCGCCGAACCGCTTCGTCAGCCCTTCAATTTCAATCATTGCTTCACTCATCGCTTGTCATCTTGAGCGAAGCGAAACACGAAGTGCAGCGCAGTCGAAAGATCTTTAGCTGCTGCCCGTCCATGGCGAAAAACAGAGATTCCTCGACTTCGCTCGGGATGACAAGGCTCTCATTTTGTCCGAATTCCTGTGCATTCGTGTTCATTCGCGGTTGTCCGGCTCATTGCACATTCGGGAAATAAACGTCCGCTGCCATGCCAGCGCGCAACCGATCATCGTTGCTTGGAAGACGAATTTTCACACCGAAGACCTGCTTGATCCGGTCTGCCACCGTTTGCACGTTGCGCGGCGTGAACTCGGCCTGGCGGCTGATTTGTTCCACGACGCCATCGAAATCTTTCCCGGGAGATGAATCCACGCGCACACGAACATGGTCGCCGAGTTTGATTTTGCCGAGCCAAGTCTCCGGCACATACACGCGCACCCAGAGGTGCTGCGTCAGGAGCAGCGTGGCCACTTCGGCATTTGGTGGCAGCACGTCGCCTACTTTCACGCTTAACACCTCCAGCACGCAATCCGTCGGCGCGGTCACCTGCATTTCGGCAAGCTGTGCGTCGATGTCCGCAAGTTGCGCGCGCGCTTGCGCAACGCGCACCCGCGCCGCTGCAACATTTTTCTCCTGGGTTTTCGCTGCGCTGTCGGCACGCTCGGCGTCAGTAGCCGAGACGACTTTGCGCTTGAGCAGCTCCTGCTGACGCTGCCCCTCGTCCCGCAGGAACACCAACTGCGCCTGCTGCGCATCGGCGTCATGGATGGCCGCATCGACTTGCGCCAGAGCGACGTCCCGTCGTGCTCGGAGTTCTGACGCATCCAGCTGTACGATCAGTTGGCCTTCGTGAAGGTGATCGCTTTCCCACGCGAAAATTTTCTCCACGCGTCCACCCGAGCGCGGCCCCACATGCGCTTCGTCCACTTCAATAATTCCTGAAACCGCATTCTCACGATGGCCGCAGCCAGCCAGAAAGATCGACAACGCGACCAGACCCGCAGCGCAATGCGTGTTATCGATCTTGTTTCGCACGAGCACGGGTAGGAAACCGGATTTCGCTCTGTAACGCAAGCGATTGAAATCACCGATGCAAAATGTCGCCCCGCAGGTTCAAGTCGCGGCCAGTTGCACGGGATCGGTTCGTTGCTTGCAGTGTAAAAGCTCAATCGAGAATCCGATGAACAACAACAACGTGGCGAAAAACGTGTTGCCGTAGAACTGCGCACCGCGCGGGAATACCAGGCAGGCAGCGAGCAATGCCAGTGCTGGCAGAGTCCACCAGAGAATGGCATAGCCCTTCCCCACGAGCATCCGTTGGGTGATTACCGCAAATGGCAGCATGAGCCAGGAAAAGAAGTACCCGAACGAAAGCGGCGTGAGCATCAGCATCAGCAAAAGAAGCAGAGCGAATTCAGTTGCATCGCTCTCCCCGGTTCGCAGCGCACGCGCAGGCATCACTGCGATAAACAAAAGGCCCAGCCCCAGCGCGATTCCGATGACGATCGCATTGACGGCCGAAAATTTCAGATCCGTAAAGTTCACGTAAATCGGTTGATGCGGAGCGGAAGCAGCATCAGCGTCAACGTGGCGAAGTAAACGATTGCTTACACTAACGAGAGATTGATTTTTCCATGTGTAGCTCCGCATGGGCCGCTGGGCCACGCCGGCTGCGCTGTATTTCAGCATCCCAGCGCTCCACTTCTCGAGGTCGCGCCACGCTCTTTCGAATCCTCGAAACGGCATCGGCAGAATGAGCAGTAAAACTGCCAGCGTCACGATGAGACTGATCGCTGCCGTCCAGTAGCGCCGGTAAAGCAGATAAACGATCGCCATGACTGGGAAAGCCTTGATCGCGGCGGCAACTGCAATCAAACCACCGGCGAGAATCTCGTGATTTGCCCGCAGCGCAACGAACGCGCCAAGCATCAGCGCAAGCAAGACAAGGTTTGGTTGGCCGAGGTGATAACTGGACCAGATATAGACGATCACCAGCAAACTCGGAAACACATATAGCCAAACATTTCGCGCGTCATATTCGCCGCCGGCGAGAATCGCGCTGAGCCAGGCGCTGCAAAGCCATGACACCGAGTTGATCGCGACAAGGAGAAGAATCAATCCACACTGCCCAAGCAGGCTCGCTCCCGCGAGAAAAATGGCGCAGGGCGGCGGATACATGAAATCATACTTCCCGGACCGGAAGAAATAAATTTCATGGTCGGCCAGCATATGTCTGCCGGTGTCGTACCAAAGCTTGTAATCCATGAGAGTACGGCCACAGAGGCACCGGAGCACCGGGAGGGCAGAAAATACGATCGCCGTCACAATAAAGATCAGCAGCAACACGCGCATTCCCAGCGAGCTGGCGAATCGGCGATTCAAAGCTGACCGATCAGCTTGCACAACAATTCGCGGAAATGGACTGCGGTTTTTCAAAGACTTTGCGTGGAAGTCGCGTCTAGCGATCCAAAAGCGGCACAGAAGTGCCGCACTCCAAAACGTGGCCGTCGTTGCCAGCATACCGTATGCGCTTGCGTTTTGGAGTGCGACCGTGCTCCGCCGTTTTTCGAGCGACTCGCGCGAGACGTGGCACTGTCCGACATGATGAAGGGTAAGACATCTACTCCAGAGTGGTCGAGGCGATCGGCGGACGCGCTTTGTGCCAATCTGTGCTTTGCTCGTAGGCGTGCGCAATTTGCAAGATGCGCGCTTCATCCAGCGCTTTGCCTAACAACTGCAATCCGATCGGCAGCCGATGGCCATCTACTTCAGCGAAACCACACGGCACGCTGATTCCGCAGATTCCGGCCAGGTTCGCTGCGATGGTGAAAATATCGGCAAGATACATTTGCAACGGATCGGCGGCGCGTTCGCCTAATTTGAACGCCGGCACCGGCGAGGTCGGCGAGATCAGAGCATCGACTTTCTCGAAGACCATCGCGAAATCCCGGCGGATCAGCTCGCGCACTTTTTGCGCGCGCAAATAATAGGCGTCGTAATAGCCGGAGCTCAAAACGTAAGTGCCAAGAATGATGCGGCGTTTCACCTCCGGGCCGAAACCTTCCTCGCGCGTCCGACCGTAAAGATCGAGCATGTCCCTGGGATTTTCCGCGCGATATCCGTAACGCACACCATCAAAGCGGGCGAGGTTGGCCGAAGCCTCCGCCGTTGCAAGAATGTAATAGACCGCGATGGCGTATTTCGTAGTGGGCAATGAGACTTCGATAATCTCCGCGCCTAACGAATTCAGGTGTTTGACTGCGGTTTCGATTGCGGTTTTCACCGCTGAGTCGATCCCTTCGATCATGTATTGCTTCGGCAGGCCGAACCGGATTCCGCGCAAATCGTTTCCCAGTTTTGCGGTGTAATCCGGAACCGGTTCATTGAGCGCTGTGGAGTCCTGCGGATCATGACCTGCAATCGCGTTCATGATCATGGCGGCGTCCCGGACGTTTTTGGTTAATGGCCCAATTTGATCGAGCGACGAAGCAAAGGCGACCAGACCGAACCGCGAGACCCGTCCATAAGTTGGTTTTAAGCCGACAACACCGCAAAGCGCAGCCGGCTGCCGAATCGAACCGCCCGTATCGGAACCCAGCGCGCCGAATGCTTCATCCGCGGCGACTGCTGCGGCTGAACCGCCGCTCGATCCGCCCGGCACGCGCGCCAAGTCCCACGGATTGCGCGTCAATTTCGCGGCGGAATTTTCCGTGGACGAACCCATGGCAAACTCGTCCAGGTTGGTTTTGCCAAATGGAATCGCGCCCGCTGCGCGCAATTTTCGAATCACCGTGGCGTCGTAGGTAGCCCGATAACTCTGCAAAATCTTCGACGCGCACGTGCACTGCTGACCGATCACACTGACGATATCTTTGATTGCAATCGGCACGCCGCCCAGCGGAAGATCCACGTTCGCTGTCTCCGCCTCTTTGGCGGCGGATTCCATGTCCAGCGAGAGATAAGCGCCGATTTTTTGATCGGCTAGTTCGATGCGCGCTCGCAAAGCATCAATGACTTCGCGCGGCGAGACTTCGCGGCGACGCAGCAGCACCTGCAGATCGGCAATGCTCAGCGCCGGCAGATCTTGCTGCGTCATTCCACAACTTTCGGGACGATGAAAAGGCCGTTCGCCTTTCGAGGCGCATTACTCAGCGCTTGTTCCGCTGTGAACCAGTCGCGCGGTGCGTCCTCGCGAAAAACGTTGAAATTTGGAAGGGCATGGGCGGCTGGTTCCACATCAGTCACGTTCGCCTGGCGAAGTTTTTCGACGTAATGAAGCACGTCGTCCAGTTGCTTCTGAAAAAGTTCCACTTCGGCTTTAGTCAGATTGATCCGAGCCAGCCGCGCAACGTACGTGACATCGAGCCCTGAAGTTTTGGCCATGGCAAGTGCTTTGATTTAAGGATGCAGGTGGCTGATGAGCCACATCACTGCGGCCGCAAGCGCGGTCAGGAGAAAAAGAAAAATGATCTGGCCTTCCCGGCGCTCTTTGCGCAGCGAACGCGGCCGTCTGGCGCTCCGGCGTGTCTCGAGCGGAGGAGGACCTTCTAGCGCGAGCGAGACTTCGAATCGCTTCTCGGTCTTGTTGCCTTTTGCGCCTTGTTGTGCCGCTTGCGCTGGAGATTTCTCCGCCGCAGTCGGCCGCTCTTTTGTCATCATGCGCTCGAGTTTTTCGAGCTTCTCACGCAGTTGCGCTTCTTGTTGTGCAATCTCTTGTTGCTTGCGCCGAAGCGGCGGGGCCGATTTGCGCGAACGACGAAACATCGCCATCACCGGCTGGCCATCCAGATGAAAATGGCGAGCGCAACAGCGCCAAAGATCATCAGCGGCAAACTCAGCGCGACGCCGATCTGCAACCACTCAGCAAATGAACGGCCATCGCCGTTTTCGTACGGGTTCGTCGCCGGGTCGGGAAGGGGCGCCTCTCCGGCGGTTCCGCCAGCGGCTTGCAATCGGCTGTGTTGCTCGGTGTAATCGCTGCGCGCATCGTCCACCGTGCTCAACGCCCGGCTCAGTTCCTTATGCAGATCCGCCGGGTTCCAACTCCTGGAATCGATCGCTTCAATCAATTCCAAGTGTTGCGCGAAACTTTCCCGAGCCGCCCGGATTTGCTCCGCTCGATTTTGCGCATTGTACCCTTCGCGCTCGAGCACCACCAGCGCGCGCGTGAGCTTGTCGCTCATTTCCGCCCGGCCCCGTTCCAATTCCTCCTGGCGACGACTTAGTTCTTCCAACTCGCGTTTTTGCTTTTCGATCTGCTCTTGCTGGCGCTTGAGTTGCAACAGTTGCTCCTGCGCCTTTTGCACTTGGGAGTCCAGATGTTCGGCCGAGAGCGCTTCGTCGTCGCTCAACTCGAGCATTTGTTCAAGCGGTCGATTCTTTTCTGGCATGCGAAATCGCGACGCTGTCCGGGTCGCCGTAGCGGATATTAGGTGGGCCGTTTAAGAATTCCAGATATTTCCATCGGTAAACCGCGAAATTCTTTCCTGACCAACTCGCTAATTACCAAATTCGAACTTCCAACTTTCAGAGAAGGTTCAATCATCAAAACTCCAAAACGGCTACGGCATTGCGGATTGAAGCTTGAAGTTTCAGTGGACGTCGCAGCCCGGAATGGAGCTTCACTATTAGCGTCCTTTCACGGTGGCGGCGCGGGTCGAGGCGCCGGCGTTGGGCGAGACCTTGGCGCTGGGCTAGGTCTGGGAGTTGGCGTCGGTCTGGGACTCACGGTGGCAGTTGCTGTCGCAGTTGCTGTTGCAGTAGGCGTTGGCGTTGGAGTCGGGCCTTCCGGGTACGGCGGACCTGCAACTTGAGCGATGGTTCCGGAGCCTAGCCCTGATTTAAAGAAATCGAGCGTGGCAGAGTTAAGTATCGGTGCCGCGTCAGCATCGAACGAGAAATTATATAGCGTTCCCCACCGAATCGCGTTGGCGTTCGGATTTTGGTCAAAAGTTTCGGTGCTCCAGTTCGCAGAAACGGAATCTCGAGTAAAGGTCCAGGGTGTGCTGCTATATCCTGCATCGCCGACGGTACCGTCGTGTGCCCATCCGGAATGCTGAGGGGGCGCATGAAATTGCGCGTTCGTTATGTTGACGTCAGATCTCACACCCATGCCAAAGGACTGAATGGCGTGATCAAGATTCTGATTATAGATAGCATACTCATA
>QHOF01000045.1:12435-18627 GCA_003219335.1 Verrucomicrobiota bacterium
GTCCCGCTGACCAGGAACTGACGATACGAAGCATTGTTAAACATGTTGCACTGCCCGGGGTTAGCCTGGCACCAGGCGTATTCGTGAGGAGTCACGTATTGAGCTTCGGCGAAATAGGTCGCACCCTCGTTGAGGTTTTGGTTTAGATCATCGACCTCGACAAGAATCCGGTGTGATACGCCGTTGTGGATGTGGCCGCTATGGTCGTTCGCGTTTGATGGAAAGGATCCGGTGAAAGGATTGACCCAGGCGCGCGACCCGATGCTATTTTGATCAGCATTTGTCGAGGCAAAATACAGGTCGGAACAACCCGGGCATAACTGAACGCCCTGGCTGCAAGCGTTGGTGTTACAGCCAAAGCCGCAGGCGTTGGACTCGTCTGCGCCGAATGTGTGTTTCATCCACGACTGACCAATTTGCTCAAAGCGTGTGGTGTTGTCGGCGCCGCCGCTCATCCGATAGAGGTTCTGCGGAACGACCGGGTGATCGGTATTAGGTAATGCGAACCAATTGATCGGCTGGTCGCCGTTGTTACAAGCATCCGTTGCCAGGCCTAGACCGACCTGCGTTCCCGCGCTGCCGAATTGTTCCAGATCGGGCAAGTCTCCGACAATGACGTCGGGCCCGGGAACCAGCGCTGGTGCTTCTCCGCCAACTGCGCCTCGCAATGGTGGCATCACTACTGAGGCGGTCTTGCCGTTTACCAGCTGTGTGATCTGGATCGATTGCATCGCTGCGCCTCGTCGCGCACGATCATGTCGCCCGACACATCCCGGGGCGTTTTCTCCAGGACAAGTTGACCGAGCGACGCGCTCAAACGCGCTGGAAGACTGGCGGTACCTTGCCCAATGAGCTGCATCGAGCCCGGCTCGGCAGCGCGCAAGAGATTGTTAAACACCAAAATGGTGAAGAACGAGTTCGGCTGAACGGTGAAATGCAATGCCCCCGCTTTTCGCATCGCAGAATCGACGCCGTTCAGTCTGCCGAGATCGAGATTCATCGAGACGCTCCCGCTTGTGACCATCATCTTTTCCAGGGGTCCGGTTGGGCCCTGTTTATTTTTCTGCTTGAGCCGAGCTGCGGACTCTCCTCCCGCCGCTGCCGGATTGACAGGAAGCGAGAATAAAGCCCAAAGCACGCCCACGAGCACGAGCAGTACAAGTAAGGCACGGTGATTAGAGAACCCGGACTGAGGAGTGAATCTTGTTTCCATAGGTGCAATGTGTGATTTCGTGTGAAGGATCCGCCTTTGCCATCAGGCTTCGCAATCCTGTAGCGGACGAGAAGCTTCGGCACCGGACGCGACTGCCATTTTACTTCGAAGCGCGGCTGCATGTTAAGCGCTTCATGATTTTTTCGTGAGCCACGGATTACCCTGATTGCACCGATGAATCTCGAAAGCCGTCTCTTGAATAGAATGACATTTCACTGTCAGCGTCCCGGCACCATCTCCAGAAGAAAACCCCTGAAATACTCTGTTTCAGGGATGGCGGGCAGAACCGGATGATCAGGAGCCTGTTCGAAGCGGCGCACGCGTCGCGCGGAGCGCCGCGCATCCACAAGGGCGTCCATGATTGTTTCTGAGAATGCAGCGTCGCTTACGTGGTGCGAGCATGAAAAGCTGGCCAGCAGGCCATCTTTCGACAGGAGCTTGAACGCGCGCATGTGCAATTCGCGATAACCGCGCAACGCGTCGCGCAGTCTGCTCTTGGTCCTCGTAAACGAGGGCGGATCGAGAATTATCAAGTCGTACTGCGCCCCCGCTTTCTCAGCTGCGCGCAAAAATTGAAAGACATCCTGCTCAACCCACGCGGCGTTCACTTCATTACGCGTTGCGTTTCGTTTCGCGGCAGCTATGTTCTCCGGACTTTCTTCAACGCCGATCACATCCGCTGCGCCGGCGCGGGCACACGTCAACCCAAATGCTCCCTGGTTCGCGAAGCAATCCAGCACGCGCCGGTTGCGGGCGTATCCCGCAACGATTCTGTAATTGTGTTTTTGATCGAGATAAAAACCGGTCTTTTGACCATGCAACACATCGAGTTCGAGCTTTACGCCTTCGATTTCAATCGCGATTTGCGAAGGAGTTCCACGCAACACGCCGCTGCGTAATTCCAATCCTTCTGCCTTGCGGACCAGCGCATCATTTCGTTCGATGATGACAACATCGCCAAACAGATGGATCATCGCAGCCACGATCGAATCCTTCCGCATCTCCATCGCGCGCGTGAGCGTTTGCAAAACGAAATGATCGCCATAGCGGTCGATGACCACGCCGGGGAGACCGTCGCTTTCGCTCCACACAACTCGGCGCAGTTTTGGATCAACATTTCGCCGGTCACGATACTCGGAAGCCTGCGCAATGCGGCGCCAGAAGAAATCGAGATCGAGATCCTGCCGCCGGCGCGAGAAACGGCGCGCCACAATTTGTGATTGCGAATTATAAATGGCGCTGCCGATCAAACGGTCCCTGCCGTCCTTAAGTGAGATGATATCGCCGTCTGCGGGATTTCCGAAAACCTTCAGGACTTCGCTGGAAAACACCCAGTCGTGTCCGTGCAAAATTCGCGCACGCGGTTTGACGACGATGCCTGGCATAGAGAATTCAACTCCTATGCCCAATTACTCTGTCATTCCGAGCGAAGTCGAGGAATCTCTTGAAGTGAATCCAGAGATGTCTCCAGCCTTCGCATAAAGCTACGGCTTGGCAGGCGACTTGGCTCGACATGACAAAACAGCAAGCGAGTTGAAAGTTGAGCGTTGAACGTTGAGCGTTTGCCCATGCAAATCGCCACACAAACCTCTATCGAGCTACCCGGAATCCAGAAACTGCGCAGCGGCAAGGTCCGCGAAGTCTTCGACCTCGGCGATACGCTGCTCTTTGTCGCCACGGACCGCATCTCGGCTTTTGACGTGATCCTGCCGGACCCGATTCCGTGCAAGGGCGCGGTGCTCAACCAAATTTCCACGTTTTGGTTCAAACGTTTCGCCGAGATCGAGAATCATTTTGTCACCGCGGAGTTCGATGAATTCCCGAAGGAGTTGGAGCCGTATCGCGAGCAGCTTGCCGGACGTTCGATGATCGTGAGGAAAACGAAACCGTTGCCGGTGGAATGCGTGGTGCGCGGCTACCTCGCCGGTTCTGGCTGGAAAGAATATCAGCAATCGCGGAGCGTGTGCGGGATTCAACTGCCAGCCGGACTCAAGCTTGCGTCGCAGTTGCCCGAGCCGATTTTCACGCCGGCGACAAAAGCCGAAGCCGGTCATGATGAGAACATCGACATGAAACGATGCGCGCAGGTTCTTGGTGAAGAATTCGCAGAGCATGTGAAAACGCTGAGTTTGGAAATTTATTCGCGTGGCCGCCACCACGCTGAGCGATGCGGCATCATCGTCGCAGATACGAAATTCGAGTTCGGCACAGTCGATGAAGATTTGCTCTTGATCGACGAATGTCTCACGCCCGATTCGTCTCGCTTCTGGCCAAAGGACCAATACGTCGTCGGACAGAGCCCGCCCAGTTTCGACAAACAATTCGTGCGCGATTACCTCGAGACGCTTGACTGGGACAAGGCTCCGCCGGCGCCGCAGCTGCCGAAGGAAGTGATCGAAAAAACTTCGGCGAAATATGTGGAAGCATTTCGCCGCCTGACAGGCCACGAGCTCGGGACCGCCTAGAAAACTTGAGCTGCTTCGCTTGAGCTTTGCCTGCTCATGGTTATGCGCTTTGCTGAAAAGAAAGCCGAAAGCGCCAGAACACTGGCGCACTCTCCCGCGCTCGCGGGATGGCCGACCTGGCGAATCTACTTTTCGCGCTTGCGTTTTGCAGTGCGGCCCCGATCCCTCGGGGCCGCTTTTACAGTGAGCGTTTACAAGAGCCTTGCTAGGCTGTTCCGCGAGCTCCAAGAAAATGCCACGCACCCGACCTGACATTTTGTTTATCATGACGGACCAGCAGCGATTCGACACCATCGCTGCGCTCGGGAACTCGCACATTTACACGCCGAACCTCGATCGCCTCGTGCGACGGGGCATCACGTTTTCAAATGCGTACGCCACGTGTCCGGTTTGCGTTGCGGCGCGCTACACGGTCCGAACAGGATGCGAGCCGCCTACGACGCGCGTCTTCAGCAACGCGAAGGCAAATCCTGTGACCGGTCAACCCGCGGAGATGGAAGCGCGCTGTGGACACTATCTGGCGCGGACGATGGCGCGCCTCGGTTATCGGACTTTTGGAATCGGAAAATTCCATACCGCTCCGTGGGATGAGGACCTGGGTTACGAAACGTTGTGGCGCTGCGAAGAGACTTATCATCCGCCAAAGCGCGAAGGTGATGACTACGGCTCATGGCTGTCGCGCGAGCATCCTGAATTCGATTTCCTCGAACAACCGATGGGCGAACGCACCGAGATGTATTACCTCCCGCAGCGCAGCCCGCTTCCAGCCGAGCTCGGCGGCGAATGGTGGACGGCCGATCGCGCGGTGCAGGAGATCGCAAACTCCAATGATTCGCGCCCTTTTTTCGGGTTCATATCGTTTGTCGGTCCGCATCCGCCGCTTGCGCCGCCAATTCCTTTCAACCGGATGTACAATCCCGACCGAATGCCGGATCCAATTCTTGGCAATGCCGAGGAAGATCATCTTGATGAAGAGATCTCTTTCATGCGATATGCCGTTTGGGCGGACGCTATCAATCCCGCACTGGTGAAAATCGTGAAGGCGCGGTACTACGGTGAGATTACTTATCTGGATCATTGTCTCGGCCGAATTCTCGACGCAATCGAAGCGGGATCGAATCCGGACAAGATCCTGATTTGTTTCTTTTCGGACCATGGGGATTTGTTGGGTGATCATCACGGCTGGCAAAAACAAAACTTTTTTGCAGGCGCATGCCGTGTTCCTTTTCTGCTGAGCTGGCCGGCAGGGCTGTCAGCCGGAACTGTTCGAAACGAAATACTTAGCCTCGTAGACTTGTTCGGAATTGCGACGGAGGCCGCGGGCGCAAGCGAATTGCGCGAGGGAATAGACGTTCTCAAAATGCTGCGAGGCGAATGCGCCCCGCGCGACTATCTCGTGGGAATGGTTGAAGTTCCCGGCTCGCAGGATTTCAAAGTGATGGTGGTGACCAACGAGTGGAAATACATTTTCATGGCCAACGGCGGCCGCGAACAACTCTTCAATCTCGGAGACGATCCTGACGAACTGTTGAACTGTGTCAGTTCATCGTCCAGGATCAGAAACGAACTGTATGCTCTGGCGGTAAAAGCATGCCGGGTCCCGGGCGCAAGCGATGCGCTCGACGGCAATAAACTTCGTGCATTTCCGTTCCGCGAACGGGAACGGACGCGCATCTATCAATTCGATCGGTCGCGCGGCGTCGTTAGCTTCCCTGACAAACCTGAGGAGGAGCTGAAAGGTTTCGACCCCGCCACGATCAGGCGCATCGAGTGATTATGGAAAAATCTTTAGATAATGGGGAAGATCTCGGCCTCGGTCTGAAACCCGGCGATCCGCACTATCGCGCGTACGTGGGCCCGCCGGAAGATTACGATTTGATCGCAGCGATGACCTTTAATCTCCTCACCACGCTTGGTCTGCGCCAGCATCATTCGTTGCTTGACGTAGGCTGCGGCTCGCTTCGGATCGGGCGCTTGTTAATTCCGTATCTCAATCGGGGAAAATACTTCGGCATCGAGCCTAACGAGTGGCTCGTCGAGGAAGGAATCAGTCGAGAACTCGGAAAATCGCTGGTGGAAATCAAACGGCCGACGTTCTTCTTTTCCGATTCACCCGAGACGATTGCGCAGGCGAAGATCTCATTCGATTTCGCGTTGGCTCAATCGATCTTCAGTCATTGCGGATTGGATTTGATCAGCGGCTGGTTGTCCGCGATCTCGCGTTCACTCGCTGAAGATGGAGCTTTGACTGCCACCTTTTTGATCGGCGAGGAAGACTCTTCGCAAATGGGCTGGGTCTATCCCGAATGTGTAAATTACCGGGCGGCGACACTGACACGCGCAGCTGCAGACGTGAATTTGCGATTTGAAATTCTGGATTGGAAACATCCGCGGCAGACGTGGGCGCTTTTCGCCGCGCCCAAGTTTGATTGGAGTTGGTTCAAGAACAGGCCTCTCACTTGGAGCACAGGACTGGATAAGACGCTCAGCCAAAAGAGCGGGCTGCACAATGGA
>QHOF01000045.1:18673-19668 GCA_003219335.1 Verrucomicrobiota bacterium
TGGGAATTGTCGCCCGACGAAGTCGCTTATATCGATTTGCAACAGGGGTTCTGCTGCACCAGTTGTAAAAATAATCTGCGAGCGATGACACTGGCCGCGGCGGTGACAAGCGCTTTCGGCTTCTCGGGTACGTTTGAGGATTTTTGCCGCAGCGACGCCGGGATTCGACAACTCACCGTGATTGAAATCAATCCTGCCGGGAACCTGTCGCCTTTCCTTGGGCTTCTTCCCAAATACGAACTTCATTCTTTCCCTCAGCTCGACATGAGGCGAATGCATTTTGCGGACGCGTCAATCGATCTCATCATTCATTCCGACACTCTGGAACATGTGCCCGGTTCAAAGGTGGCGCTGGAGGAATCGCGGCGCGTTTTGAAACCGGGAGGTCATTTGTTTTACACGGTGCCGATTGTTGTCGGCCGCCTCACGCGGACGCGCCGCGCGTTGCCTCCGAGTTATCATGGGACGCCTGGCGTGAACCGGGAGGACTGCATTGTACAAACAGAATACGGCGCCGATTTCTGGTGCGAGATTTTCGAAGCCGGTTTTCACGGGGTCACGCTAACGAGCCTGATCTTCCCAGCGTCCGTGGCGATCCATGCAATCAAAACATAGCCCGGCTTGCGCTGCAGATGATGTAGCGCAGGCTTCAAAGTCTGCTGTGTCGCGGGTTTCCAAACCCGCACGCCACACCACGTCGCCCACCCTGCCGATTTGGAAATCGGCGATACAGCAAACCTGCGCTACGCGTGATCGTCGACGGGTAGTCAATTATTTGTGAGCAACAAAAAGATTTTCGCGGCGCCACTTCACGTGGAGGACATCGCCGACTGCTACTTTTATCACACCATCCAGCTCCCCGGCCACGGAGTTATTGAGGGAGATTGGGATTTGCGCCGAGGAGTGGATGATTACCTGGGCAGAGTCGCTTTTGCCGGTCAACGCGTCCTCGAGATCGGTCCTGCCAGCGGGTTTCTCACTTTCGAAATGGAAAA
>QHOF01000021.1 GCA_003219335.1 Verrucomicrobiota bacterium
CAAACGGAACGGATCACTTTTCCAGCTTAAACGCGAGCGTCGCCAGCGGTGGCAGGTGAATGAGGATTGAATATTCGCGGCCCATCCAGGGAACGTCCTGGGCTTGGACACCGCCGAAATTTCCTATGTTGCTGCCGCCATAGGTCTCGGCGTCGGTGTTGATGATTTCACGATAGAAACCGCGCTCAGGGACGCCGAGCCGGTAATCATAGCGCACGACCGGCGTAGCGTTCACAACGAACGCGATGATGTCACCATTTCTCGATTTTCTCAGGAACGAGACCACGCTTTTATCCGCGCCGTGAGGTCGTATGAGACCGTTTAGTAGCCGTTTTCGCCGGGTGGTGTTTTTGCAGGTTGATGAAACTGACAACTAATCTCTCGAAGAAGTTTAGGCGCCGGCGGGCTACGTGCCTGTGACGAGATGTAGTCGTTTGTGTTTTAGGCTTCAGATGAGCGATCGAATACACAAATTCAGGAGTTACAGAAACCTCATCAGGAGTTACAGAAACCTGATCCTCTATTTGAGGCGGCAACCCTAACTCAGCCCTGGCCTGACGAAATTCAAAGGCCGCGCGCTTGTCTTCGGCAGGGAAGCCGAGCAAAATCGCGACTCCTCCGACGATCACGAAAATTGTCGCGAATAAAGCGGATTTCATGCTCTCCGTCTCTCCCAATACGGAATCTGCGGGACGAAGTTCTCGAAAATCTGTCCGCCTTCAGCAGGAATCAATGGCTAGCGCATTCTCATTCTAGCAGCCGGGTCGCCGATTCAAGCTCAACAAACACCGTCAATGACGCAGCTCTCAAGATTCAACGAAAAATCATCAAGTCAGTTCTCGAGCTTAAATGCCAGAGTCGCCAGCGGCGGCAGATGAATCAGGATCGAATGTTCGCGGCCCATCCATTGTCGATCCTCGCTGTGGACGCCGCCGTGATTGCCAACATTGCTGCCGCCGTAGGTCTCGGCGTCGGTGTTGATGATCTCACGCCAGAATCCGGACTCGGGCACACCGAGCCGGTAATTGTGATGCACCACAGGCGTGGCGTTGACGACGAACGCGATCAGATCGCTGCCGCGCGATTTTCTCAGGAACGCCACCACACTGTTGTCGGCATCGTGAAAATCAATCCAGTCAAATCCTTCGTACGTGTCGTCTTGGTCCCATAAGGCGGGCTCGTTTTTGTATGTATGATTAAGATGCTGCACAAGACGGCGTAATCCGTCGTGGCGAGGCAACTGCGCCAATTGCCAATCGAGACTTACATCGTGGTTCCATTCGTTCCGCTGACCGAACTCGCCGCCCATGAAGAGCAACTTTTTGCCGGGGTGCCCGTACATCCATGCTAGAAACATTCGGAGATTGGCAAACTTCTGCCATTCATCGCCGGGCATCTTCGATAACAGCGAACGCTTGCCGTAAACGACCTCGTCGTGGCTGAGTACCAGGATGAAGTTCTCCTGGAACGCATAGAGCAGCGAAAACGTAATGTTGCCGTGATGATAGCGCCGGAAAATCGGATCAAGGCTCATGTATTGCAGGAAATCGTGCATCCAGCCCATGTTCCATTTGAAACCGAACCCGAGTCCGCCCAGATAAGTGGGACGCGATACGCCGGGCCAGTCGGTTGATTCCTCGGCGATGGTCATGATCCCGGGGAACCGCTCGTAGCAGGCTTCGTTGAAACGTTTCAAAAAATGGATGGCGTCGAGGTTCTCGCGGCCGCCGTACACGTTCGGGATCCATTGGCCGGGCTTCCTCGAATAATCAAGGTAAAGCATCGACGCCACGGCGTCCACGCGCAGGCCGTCGATGTGATATTTGTCGAGCCAGAAGAGCGCGTTGCCGATGAGAAAATTGCGCACTTCGTTGCGGCCAAAATTAAAAATGAGCGTGCCCCAATCCTGGTGCTCGCCCTGGCGCGGGTCCATGTGCTCATAAAGATCGGTGCCGTCGAACTCGGCCAGCGCGTGCGCGTCCTTCGGAAAATGCGCCGGCACCCAGTCCATGATCACGCCGATGCCGGCCTGATGAGATTTGTCGATGAAATGACGGAGGTCGTCAGGCGGACCGAACCGGCTGGTGGGCGCGTAATAATTTGTGACCTGATAACCCCAGGAACCTTCGAAGGGGTGCTCCGTGATCGGCAGCAATTCGATATGCGTGTAACCCATGTCCAGCACGTACGGCAGCAACGTGTCGGCGAGTTCGAGATAACTCAGCTGGCGATTGCCTTCCTCCGGTGCGCGGCGCCATGAGCCGAGGTGCACTTCGTAAATGCTGATCGGACTTTGCGGCCAGTTTTTCGTCCGGCGTGACTCCATCCACGCGCCATCATTCCAGACGTAACGTTCCAGATCGTACACGAGCGACGCGGTCGATTTGCCGTGCTGATTAAAAAATGCGAACGGATCGCTCTTGAGCAGCACCGCGCCGGGCTGCGTCCGGATCTCGAACTTGTAATGCGCGCCTTGCTGGATGCCGGGCAAAAATAATTCCCAAACGCCTGCGCCTAACAACTTGCGCATGGGATTGACCCGGCCATCCCAGTTGTTGAAATCACCAACCACGCTGACGCGCTGCGCGTTCGGCGCCCAGACCGCGAAATAAACGCCTGTCGCATCACCTATCGTGCGCAGATGCGCCCCAAATTTCTCGTAAATCTTCCAGTGCTGTCCCTCGGCGAAGAGATGCAAATCGACCTCGCCCATGATCGGCCCATACTGATAGGGGTCGCGCGTGAGCTGATCCGAGCCATCCCATTTTGTGATGCGCAAATGATACGGCACGTCGCGTGTCGCGCCCGGGACGGTCGCACAGAAGAAACCTTCCTGTTCGATTCGCTCGGCTGCGATCGGCTTCTCCGCTTCTCGATCCAGCATGATCTCGACCTCTCGCGCGTTCGGGCGAAAGACGCGAATCTCCAAATCGTCCCCTACCCTATGCGGACCCAACACGCGGAACGGATCTGAATGGAGCCCGCGGACGAAGCGGCTTACCTCGTCACGCGGCACCGCACCGATCTCAAAAGCTTTCATGGCCTGTCAACCGTAACACAGGCATCCTGCCTGTCTCCTCAAACGGGCATCCTGCCTGGTCGCGAACGAGCAGGCTGGGAAGCCTGCACGACGTATCAGGCTAGAAGCCTAAGTTACTCTGCTTGGGCTTCGCCGCTCTGATTTCATCACTTGTTATTCGTGGCTCCGTCCTGATTTGCTTGCGCGCGGCTACCCAAAACGCGCGATGCAGTGGCCATCTGCGATACAGAGGAAAGGAGAATTATCATCATGGCCAAAGTCGTTAAAGTCATCGAAGTGCTTGCACAATCGCCCAAGGGTTGGGAAGACGCCGTGCAGGGCGCGGTAGCTGAAGCGTCCAAGACGCTGCGGAATATTCGCTCGATCTACATCAAGGAATTCACCGCCGAAGTGGACAACGGAAAAATCAGCAACTATCGCATCAACGCGAAAGTCAGTTTCGATTTGGAGAGCGAACGCTCAGGATAGCGCACTCGTCCCGGTGCTGGTTCCGACGTCTCGCCGGAACAATCTTGTCTCGCAGCCGGGTCCATTTCCAAGCGATCGAATCCTGTCGATAGATACCGGGCATCCGGGGTAAAAGTCCGCGATTGCGGGACGCAATCGCCAGCACGCGGGACGCGTGTGCTACCCTATTTCTTCGGACGCAGCAATGGGAAAAGAATGACGTCGCGGATGGATTCCGCGCCGGTGAGCAGCATGGTAAGGCGATCCATTCCGATGCCGAAGCCGCCGGCCGGCGGCATGCCGTGCTCGAGCGCGAGCAGAAATTCCTCGTCGATCTTTTGCTTTTCTTCGCCGGCTTGTTCAAGCAGGCGCTGACGTTGCGCATCCGGGTCGTTTAGCTCGCTGTAACCCGGCGCGATCTCCGCGCCGTTGATTATCAGCTCAAAAACATCGACCAGCGAGTTGTCAGCTGTATTTTGTTTTGCCAGCGGCACCAGCTCTTTCGGGCAATGCGTCACAAACAGAGGATCGATCGTTTTCTCCTCGACGAGTTTTTCGAACACATGCTGCGTCACCTCGTAGTCGGCGAGCTGCGGCAGGATGTCGAGTTTGAACTCGTGCATCGCATGGTCGCGCCGCTGCTGACTGGAGAGCTCAAACCAATTTTTGCCCGCAACTTCGCACATGACATCGACATAACGCGCTCGGCGCCACGGCCGTTTCAAATTGATAGTGCGAACAATTTTTCCATCAGCGTCTCGATGCTCGATTTGGAGGGGCGAGCTCCCGCGAGCCTCAGCGGTGCGTGACCCCGGCGTCACAGGAGTTCCGCCCTCCATTTTCGCAGCGTCTAGAGCGTGAATTTTCTCGGCGAGATGGCAAATTAGTTCTTCGACAAGGTTCGCCATCTTCTCGAAATCGGCATACGCCCAGTAGGCTTCGAGCATGGTGAATTCCGGGTTGTGTTTTCTCGAAATGCCTTCGTTCCGAAAGTTGCGATTGATTTCAAAAACTCTGTTGAACCCGCCCACCAACAGACGCTTCAAATAAAGCTCGGGCGCAATACGCAGATAGAGATCGAGGCCAAGCGCCTTATGATGCGTGCTGAATGGCTCGGCCGCGGCGCCGCCAGCAATCGTTTGCAAAATTGGCGTTTCGACTTCCAAAAAACCGCGATCTTCGAAGAAGCGCCTTGTTTCGCGGACGATCGCGATGCGCTTTTCGAACACCTCGCGGGAGTGCTCGTTGGTGAGAAGATCGAGGTAACGTTGTCGATACCGCGCCTCGATGTCCTGTAGTCCGTGCCATTTTTCGGGGAGCGGCCGCAACGCCTTGGCTAGCAGCCGGAACGCGCGCACTTTCAATGTCGGTTCCCCGGTTTTGGTGACAAAACACGTGCCTTCAATCCCGATGAAATCGCCAATGTCCAGCAGGCGAAACAGCTCGACCAGCTCCGGGCCAACTTCTTTCGCGTGAATGTAGATTTGAATGCGTCCGGTGGTGTCGCGCAGATCGAGGAAATGGCTTTTGCCCATGTCGCGATGCGCAGTGATGCGACCCGCGGCGCGAAGAGTCTCCCCTTCCTTAAATTGCTCGCGCACCTCCGCGATCGATCCGCTTACCTCAAAGCCCGGACCGAATGGCTCGATACCTTTTGCGCGGAGTGCGTCAAGTTTTTTGCGCCGCAGCGCGATCAGCTCATTTTCTTCTTCCATCGAGGGCGAATGTAAAGCGCCGCGCGAGCTTCGCCACGCTAAATCCTTGAAACCCTCGCCAAGAAAGGATGGCTGCCCAGCCGCCAAATTTTTTTATGCGACGGCTGCCCAAGCCGTCGTTCCTTGTGAACCGTTCAACGAATATATTAGGTTTGCCAAGCCAACACCGGAAATGAGATAGTTTGCCAGGCGCGCCGCTCGAAAGCCTGTCGTCGCGTTGGTACTCGAATGACCGCTGAATTCCCGCAAACCACTTCGAAGATGGAAGGACCGCTGGTGAAGCAGTTCTCCGTTTTCCTATCGAACAAGGTGGGAGCGATGCTGGAAATCGTGAAGATGCTCAGTGCCCAGCACACCCACGTGGTGGCTTTGAGCGTATCGGAATCGACCGACTCGGCCATTGCGCGGATCATCGCGAGCGATCCGGAGCGAGTGGAGAAGTTATTCCGAGAAAAGAACGTGCCGTTCGGCGTGAGCCAAGTGGTGGTGGTCGAGATGCGAGAAGTTGCCACCCAATTGATGAAACTGCTTGCCGCATTGGTGATGGCGGAGGTCAACGTTCATTTCGCGTATCCGCTACTGATCCGGCCGCGCGGCTTTGCCGCGCTCGCTCTACACGTGGACGATACCGAATGCGCGTCCTCGGTGCTAACCGGCGAAGGATTCAAAATGCTGAGCCAAGACGATATTTCGCGATAGGAAAAACGAGCAATCAAGGAATGACGGCTTCCCACCCGTCATGTTTCGACGGCTGCCCAAGCCGTCGTTCCTTGTTTCCCCCTTCAACCCTTCAACTTTTTAACGATTTAACGTCCGCGACCTGTTGACAGGCTGCCGGGAGCGCGCTTAGAGAAATGGGTTTATTCGGGTTTATTGCACTATGCGGGCTCTTCTCTCACGGGCTATCCAGATCGATCCAAGCTTCCACGTCGCGCTCGGCCTGATTGTAATTTTCGGGATGGCGGAGATCTTCTTCGCGACTTCCTACTATGTTGGGCGGGCTCGCACTGCCCGAATCTCGGCACAGGCAGTTGCACCAACTGTGGCACGCTCCGCGGCTCCTTCTGTTTCATCGCAAGCGCCCGCGCCAGCGCCGGTTCAGCCGGCGGTTTCGCAGCAGGCTGCAGTACCCGCCGCTTCTCCATCGCTTGTTGATCAATTACTGCGCGAAGGCATCGAACTGCGCGACCGAGGCGATACGACAAATGCGATTGACCGGTTGGAGGAGGCGTTGGACAGCGAACCGAACAACGCCACTGTGCTCGCCGAAATCGCCAAGACCTACGATCTCATGCAGCTTTACGATCGCGCGAATGAAATGTGGCGCAGGCTTCAGGAAATGGGGCCGTCGGCCGGTGCGGCATACGAGCTGGCCGATCAACGCTTGAAGCTGGGAGTGCCGGCTCCTGAAACGGCGGATGCCGGCATCGCGAACTCGTCAGCCGGGGCGGCCGAACCCAAGGATGTTGGCGGCACACGGGAAGGCTCAGTCATGGGTATTACTCAGGTCAAAACCACCGAGACGCCCGATCCAGACGCCGAGACCAGCCTGGCATTGCAGATCGGTATAAAAAAACAGCCCAGCGCGACCATCGACCACATGAAAGTGAAAATTTTGGTGGAGTTCTACGACACAGTGGGTGACAAAGATATCAAGCTGACCGACGCCGATGTGAATTACGAATGGCTGACCCCGAAGCACGATTGGACAGATACGAATCCCGAGGTACTTTCAGTGAAGTACGTGCGCCCAAAAACAGGCGGTGCTTCGTCTGAGTCATCGCTTGTCGAAGCGGCGGCAATGGCCCGGCCGGGTCGAAAAGCTCGAGCCGCGAAAGGTTCTGCCGCAGATGGCGCACGGCGAAAATACCTGGGGTACATTGTTCGCGTGTACTACAACGACGAGCTCCAAGCCGTCCAGGCGGAGCCGTCGCGGCTTTTGCAACTTTTTCCTCCTTCGAAAATTACCCCTGGACAATGACCGCATTGCTCATCTTCAATCGCGAGGCGCCATGAGCATCGCCATAATTCGCATGCTTTGGCCAAAGCTGGCGCGCGGTTTGCTGTATGCATGTGTTTTGCTTTTTGCCGCCGCAGCAGGAGGGCAAATTCAAGTGGACCTGAAACTCCAGCGATTGCAGTACATCGCTTACGAACCGGTGGTAGCGACGCTCGGCATCACCAATCTGGCCGGACGCGATATCGAGCTTCACGACGCCGATGGGCAATCATGGTTGGGATTCGAAGTCACGGGAAGCGAGGGCCAGCCGATCGCGCCGCTAAGCGCCGAAAGCGCGCAGCCGCCTTTGAAAATCGAAGCCGGGCAGAGAGTCACGCGACAAATTGATCTCGCGCCGCTTTATCCCGTGCACGATTTCGGCGCTTATCACGTGCGAACGCATGTTTATTTCGCGGATCTGGGAAAGTTTTTTTACTCTGGAACGGGAGTTTTCGAAGTGACCGACGCGCGGCCGATCTGGCAACAAACCGTGGGAATTCCGACCGGCGTCGCCGGACCCGGAGAGGTGCGCACGTACTCGCTGCTCACCAACCGCTTCCCAGACCATACCTCTTTGTACGTACGGGTGCAGGACAAGGACACCGGCGTTGTCTATGCGACTTATTCGTTAGGCCGAACCATCGCTTTCGAACAGCCGCAAGCGGAGATCGATCGGGCCAATCAATTGCATGTTTTGCATTGCGCGGCACCGCGCGCCTGGTCGTATTCCCGGATCGGCTTGAATGGCGAACTGCTGGCGCACTCTACTTTCATGGAAACCAAGAGTCGGCCTCGTCTCGTTCACGCAGCAAACGGCGAAGTAGCGGTGCGCGGCGGCACGATCGAAGCGGCTGCGCAAAAGTCGCGCAGCACGGCGCCGAAACTTTCCGCGCGCCCGCCCGGCTTGCCTAAAGACGACCGGTAATGCCGACAAATTTTTGCCGACACGGATTTGCCGTCGCCAGTTTGCTGGTGACGCTTCTGACAAGCGCCACGGCATCCGCGGGAAGGACGGCATCCGCGGGAAGGACGGCCGCCACAACTGACGGTAGCTCGCTCATCACTGTCGTGATCGATGCAGGACACGGGGGCCACGATCGCGGCGGGATTCCCGGCCAGAGGATCCCGGAGAAGGAGGTTACACTCGACGTGGCACAGCGGCTTAGAAACGTTCTGGCGGCCAGCGGCTACCGCGTGGTGATGACCCGTGACAGCGACGTTTTTGTTCCGTTGGCGACGCGAGTGGCAATCGCCAACTCCTATCGCAACGCCGTGTTCGTTTGCATCCATTTCAACGCGACAAAACGGATGGGAGCGGAAGGCATAGAAACATATTTTTACAGCCGCGACAGCCTGCCGCTCGCCTCAGCGATCCACTACTACGTTGTCGGCGGCGCGCCTTCGGCCAATCGCGGAGTGCGCCGGCGCGGTTACTATGTGTTGCGAAAGACGAGCATTCCGGCAGTCCTCGTGGAATGCGGTTTCCTCACCAACCCCACTGAGGCCGCGTATGCGCAGACGGCTTCTTATCGCCAAAAACTCGCCGAAGAAATTGCGGCCGGCGTCCGCGGCCGCAATTCCGTTGCCAGCGCCGTGTCAACGACGCGCGTCGCGACAAGCGAAAACATCCCGTTGCAACCGTACATTGATCAAACCAAAGTAGCGAAATCTTCGCATCACCGCTCCAAGCATTCGCACAAAAAAAGCGCGCGAAGGAAGAAAAGCTCATCGAAACCGGCTGGCTCAGAAGCAAGCTCGGCCTTAACAGATCGGGAGGGCTGATTGGATCTGCGGATTTTGACTTCGGCGCAGATGCGAGCCGCGGAAGAAACTGCTTTTGCGCGGGGCGTACAAGTGGAAGCGCTAATGGACAAGGCGGGCGCCGGTGTCGCACAGACAGTCACGAAATTTTTTCCGAAAGCCGGTAAGTGCATTATGTTCGCCGGAAAAGGACATAATGCGGGCGACGCCTTGTTCGCCGCGCAATGTTTGCGACACATCGGATGGAAAATCGAAGTCCGACTTGCTTTCAGAGAAGACGATTGCAGCGAACTCATGCGCAAGAAGTTGCAAGACCTGCGCCGCGGGCCACCTGAAATTTTGGGCGCGACACCAGCCTCCAGCGGCTCCGATATCGGTGCGGCCCTGGTCGAGCGTTTGGCAGACGTCGCAGATCAGTTGTCCGGCGCGCAGGAAATAAATGCGCCGAAAACGTGCGTGGGTGCTGCTCCTCCCCTAATTATTCTTGATGGCCTGCTCGGGGTCGGTGCAAAGCTGCCGCTACGGGAACCGATTCGCGCTGCTTGTCGTTCCATCAATCAGTTGCGGACTGAAAAGGAGGCATACGTGTTTGCCGTCGATCTTCCGACCGGTCTCGATACCGATTCAGGCAAGACAGATCGCGACTGTGTAGTCGCGGATTTTACGGTCACCATCGGCTTCGCAAAGCCGGGCTTGGTGGCAGATGGCGCGCTGAACTTTGTCGGCAGACTGGAAGTTGTCTCCCTGGACGAGTTGCGGCCGCCGGACAAAAAACCAAAGGAAATCATTGCCAGCCCGTCGGCTTTTCGCGGCTTGCTCCCAAGACGTGAGTACAACGCATACAAAAATCAGTTTGGCCGCATCGGTGTTCTAGCAGGTTCGAAGGGATTCATCGGCGCCGCTCTGATGACATCGCGGGGGGCGTTGCGCGCAGGCGCGGGTCTGGTGGAAGTTTTTGTTCCCGAAGAAATCTACGAGGTGGTTGCGAGTGCTGCACCGATGGAAGCGATGGTGAAGCCGGTGCAATCGTACCGTAATCTGCTCAAGGAAAAGGCCGACGTCTGGGCAGTAGGACCTGGTCTTGGAAAATCACGGGCAGCGGAAATTCTCGAACTGATTGAAAAAGCGAAGCAACCGATGGTGATCGATGCTGACGGTCTCAACATTTTGTCCGAAAAAACCTCCGTGCTCAGGCGTTGCAAAGGCCAACGGTTGCTCACGCCGCATCCAGGCGAGATGAAACGGCTTTTTCCGGAACAGAAAGAGTCGCGCGCTCAAACCGCGACGAAGTTCTGTAATCGTTTTCCGGTGACGCTGCTGTTCAAAGGCAGTCGCACCGTCGTGGCCGAACGTGATCGCCCATTGAGCTACAATACCACCGGCAACCCGGGGATGGCGACCGGCGGGATGGGCGATATTCTCACCGGTGTTTGCGCGGGGTTGTTGGGACAAGGCCTCTCTCTCTACGACGCGGCCCGAGTCGGTGCGTGGGTATGCGGGCGCGCCGCGGAGATCGCGATTTTTAATGATGGCCGAAGCGAGCAATCGCTCTTGCCTCGCGATGTTCTTGATCACTTGGGGGACGCATTTAAGGAACTGACTCAGCAGTTAAAAAGTTAAAACAGTTACAAAGTTACAACGGTAACCGCTTCAACGCTTCAATCATTTACTGTGGCCAAGCCATGAATCTTCAGACCGAAAGAACCGAAGAGTACAAAGCGCCTTCGGAAGAGACTGCGTGGAGCCGCATAAAAAAAGCGCTTGGTCCAATCGCGGTGGTGGGTGCCGTGATCGCGAAATTTTTCGCGAAGCTCAAGTTCGTCCTTCTGCCGCTGCTGAAATTCCTGCCCGTTCTGCTGAAGTCCGGCGGCACGATGCTGTTGATGGTCTGGATCTATATGCAGCTGTGGGGCTGGCAGTTCGCGCTCGGTTTTGTCCTGCTCCTGCTCGTGCACGAAACTGGCCATTTGCTGGTCGCGAAAAAATTCGGGCTCAAAGTCGGCGCGCCTGTTTTCATTCCGTTCATGGGCGCGTTCATCGCGCTGAAAGAAGCGCCGCGCAATGCGTGGATGGAAGCGTGTGTTGGCATCGGCGGCCCGATACTAGGGAGCTTTGGCGCATTAGTCTGCAATCTGCTGGGGGAAATGTTCGCCGCTCCCATTTTCATCGCGCTCGCGTGGTTCGGATATTTTTTGAATCTGTTTAATCTGACGCCAGTAGGAATGCTCGATGGCGGACGCATCGTGACGGCGTTGTCTCGATGGCTCTGGCTGCCCGGGTTCGCGCTGCTCCTTTGGTTCGGGTGGAAGTATCCGAACTTTATTATCTGGTTGATCGTACTTTTGTCGCTGCCGCGGATTTATTCGCTCTTCCGCAAACGAACCGAGGAAGAACAGCGTTATTTCGAAGTCACAGCGTCGCAGCGCTGGGCAATGTCGATATTGTATTTCGGTCTGATCGCGGTTTTGCTCTTCGGAATTCACGTGGCCCAGCGGGATTTGCATGAGTACGGCGTGCGCTCCCACGGTCACGGCCGAGACGTGATCGTTCAATAATCAGGGCGCCGCTGCGAAGACTTTCCCCGGCTCCAGTCCGATTTGTCGCAGAAGCGACAGGAAACGTTTGTCCGAGCGCAGCGGAGCAAATTCCGGCGCGATGCCCACGAAGTGCAGCGAGGACGAATGCTCCTCGTACGCGCGTTGCAATTCGCGAATGGCGTCATCATGCGCTTGCAATGCCACGTGCACATGCGCAATGGCATCGCCCGGCGTGTAGCTGCCGCGCGTCGCGATAGCTGCCTCGAGGGTCTCCTGCGCGTCCTTGCGCTGGTCCATGCGCGCGTAAGTGATTGCGAGACCAAACGCCACTCTGCCGCTGACGCTTTCCGCCTTTTTATACAGCGCGATCGCCTCACCGAAGCGTCCCATTTCGCGATATGACGCGGCGAGCAACGGTTCGCCGTAGGCAAACGCCGGGTCGAGTTGCAGCGCGCGCTCACCGGCCGCCATCGCTTCATCGTGCAAACCAAAGTAACGGTAAATTTCGCATGCAAAATTGCTTACCCAGAGTGACGCGGGATCGATCTTCGCCGTACGCCGCAAATACATCAGCGCCTTCTCCCGGTCGCCCCGCGCGGCGTAAAGCGCAGCAATGAAATAATTCGAC
>QHOF01000317.1 GCA_003219335.1 Verrucomicrobiota bacterium
CTCCTTTAGGTGCATGTGAAGAAGGCTGACTCATTAGAGCAAGACTTGCAAAGAATATCGCCACCCACGAATTAATTCGTTTCAGAAAATTTGCATCGATCGATTGCAAATTACATTTTGACGAGCTTCACAGCATTAACGACGACAAAGCTTTCCGTTCCGGTCGTTGTCAGCACTATTTTATTCGGACTAGGCCATCCCTGATCGAAGGGATACATACCGAGATCATCCCAGTCGCCCCCTTGACCGGTCGATTTTTGGTCCAGAGTAAGATATGTGACGCCTGCGGCGTGATTGATTGTCACCGGAACATTGTGTGATCGTTGAGCATCGATCGAACTTCCAGTTGGATATTTGATGCAGACGCGATAACTACCAGGTTCGGGAATATTTAAGGCGAACACCAATGCCTTTCCTTTTCCTCGATTACCATCTGATAAGTATCCCTGGCCGATGTAGCCGAAGTCGCTCGAACGATAATCCCAACTTAAAGGCGGAGTTTGTGACACAAAGCCATTCGGATAATCCCCAGATACATCCAAGACGATTGCACGGCCAGATACAGTCCGGTAAATATCCTGCTTATTCTTAAGCTCTCTGATCGAGATATTCTGGATCGGCGCGCCGCGATGCACCGCCAGTGAGGCAGCTATTCCCGCCGCCTGCCCAAGTGCCATCAGCACAGGCTCAACACGCATTGAACTGAATGCGACGTGTGATGCGCTCACACAAAAAGTCACTAGCAGATTTGTGCATTCAGTCGTCTTTGGCAAAAGAACCCTATAAGGGATTTTGTATCCTACAGGAGGGTTAAACGTGTTCGGCCCTTCGTTTTTCACCTGACCCTCCGCGATAACGTTCTGGACCGGGTGCGTGTCTACTGTATAATAGCCGAACGCGACTTCATCCGTGAATCCGTTTGCAAGCGTCATATGGTTTTCATTCATTACGAAATCGCCAATCAGTCGGCGAGACTCTCGGATGTAGAGTTGTGGAGAGAAACCGGCTTGCGTGCCGAATTCATCGGCGCAAAACCCATAAGAGGCAACGGATCTTTTTAAAGATGACGCGACGCGGGCATCTGCCTCGATCCATTTAAATAGTCCGAGGGTATAGTCCTTGATGTTCTCTAGGATCTGCTCACGGCGTGACCACGAGGCACTCACGTATTCGGTACACTCAGGACTGACGTAATCGAGCGAAATGGGGCCTTGGCTGTTTGTGTCGAATTTAGATTGATTTTGTAAATCCGTCAGCATGAACAGGTCAGTCATTGCGTTCGCCTTAAGTCCAGCGGCGATCGCCCGACCCAGCAATTCGTATTTGAGCGGATCATAATCTCTTGGCTCCGGGATCGGGAGCTTGTTGGACTTATCATTAGTGAGCACGAGTCGGTAGCAAAAGGCTTCTACCCGTCCGTCCTGCGATCCAACTGAGGGAAGGCTCGCTGCAGATACGAAGGGCAACAGTCCGGAGGCCGGATCGCCAGCCACGACGTAAGGACTAATGCCATCCGGAAACTGCGATGCCGATTTGTTCAAATCCCGAACGCCATTGTGGCTCTCACCGTAGACCGCATTCGCCTCGCGACCAATAAAATAGGAGCAACCCGCCTCTGCCAGCAAATCCCCCTCGTAAGAAGCATCGATAAACAGCCTCGCTTCAACTACTCCAACCCTGTCAAAGGCCGCCGCGACTATGGTCCGATCGTTGACCTGGACCGATTGAAGCTTCGCATTTACGATTGGGTGAATGTGATGCTGGACAAGAAATCGCTTAAGGAACGCCAGATTGATACTCGGCTCGCCATTATAGCTATGAACCCAGAAATTGTTTTGCGTCTGATAATAGCCGTCCCTCGCGATCGCTCCAAAAAATTCGTCGGCAAATCCGACGACCGCCGCCTTGCTTACACCTTCATCCACATCGGTCCGGGCGATGCCACCAGAAACGGTGCCCCCGATCCAGTCTGTCGGCTCTATGAGAAGAACGGAGCATCCTTCCCTAGCGGCGGCAATTGCGGCGGCAATGCCGCTGGGAGTTGCACCATAGACACAAATATCCGCTCTCATGTTCAGAGGATGGAAGGAGCAACTCCCTTTAAGCCTGAACGCCTTTCGATAGTGCCGTCTTCGGCATCCTAGTCACAAATTCTGTTCTTGGTGCTGTAAAGCTTGCGTTACCTTAGAAAGTAGTTTCTCAAGATCAATAGGTTTCTCAACAAACTCGGTCAGCCCCGGCTTATCGATTTGCTCGACATGAATGTTCCTATAGCCCGACATCAGAACAATCGGGATACTAGGGTTGATAGATCGCGCACAGTCCAATAAACGAAACCCATCAAATCCGGGCATGCATAAGTCAGAGACAACGAGATCAAATCCGATCGTCTCGAACAATTGAGCGGCTTCATTTCCATTGAGTGCCTCATGCACTTCGAAGCCATTGGCGCGCAAAAAATGAGCGATATTTTTTAGGCTGCTTGGATGATCATCCACCAGAAGTATCTTTTGGTGCATAATCTTCCCTAAAGCAGATGCTGTGCCAATCAGCGCATGCTAGGGATTGGATTGGTGAGCTGCTCCTTTTGTGTGTCGAAAAAGGACAAATAAGAGGACACAGTTTTTTATAACCGACAACCAACGATCTACGCTTCTGACCCCTATCCTGATCTATGTGTCTTCATCCATGAGCGTTGGTTATAGATTAATAACGGTCTTCAACGAAAAGCGCGGCAGCTATCTTGACGGCTCAAGCCTAGATGACACAAGCAAGATTATCAGGTCTTTTTAGCTTACCTCTTTGTTGATAGGCCGCATGGTAACGAAGCTGCGAGATCATCCGCTTATGTCTTATTGAGCTATTTCCAATTGGCCGCCGCTTCGGGTTTGGCGAGGCCAAGGGGAGAATAAACGGCCGAAAGGGTCGCCCTTTGGCAGCTCGGCGACCGGACTTTGGACGATCGCGAGCATATCTCCACGGCTAGGGGCAACATTATGGGAACGTTTAAACTCCGGCAGGTCATTAAAAAGATTCCATCGAATCTTAATTTCCCGAAATTCGGGGGCACTTACTCGATTACACACCTTTTGTCATTCCTAAATCTGACCAGCCGGTGATAACCGCTAGTGTCGGATCAAGCACCATGCGAAGATCACCGACTGGAAATGCTTTGGGGTGGCAGAGACGGATTAGCTTTTATCACTGCCTGAACGGCGGAGCCATCAAAATTCGGATTAGCCGAGGCCTTTTCCACAGCTTGTGGAGCAATATTCTTTAATCATGCTTCTCTACTATTTTTGTTTGTCTTTTGGAAACATTAATTTCAAGGCCGACCAATCGTTGTCTATGGCGCAAGAAGAGACGCCTTCAAGGCCTGCACTTTTAGCCATTCTCCAAATTGTATCACGACTCAAGTCGGTT
>QHOF01000318.1 GCA_003219335.1 Verrucomicrobiota bacterium
CATTCTTCCGGCGCGCTGCCCGCGAGATAATCCTTGGAAAGATTCGGCCGATCGTACGGCAAAAACTCGTCTGCGCCGATCAACGTGACCGGACCGTCGTAACCTTCGCGCCGCAGCATTTCCGCCGCAGCGCCGCCGGCCGCGCCGGCGCCAACGATCACCACGCTCGCCGGCGACGACTTGGGTTTGCGCGCCAGTTTCCTGTCGATCTTGCCGGTTACAAAAAAGCGCTCGCCGCGTTTCTCCACCTTGTAGCACGCAACGTCATTTAACGCCGGCGCGGCGATCGCCTCGCCGGTGCGCAGATCGAAACGCGCGTGGTGCCACGGGCAGCGCACCGTGCAATCCACCATCAAACCTTTCGCCAACGGCCCTCCATAATGCGTGCACGTTGCGCCAATGGCAAAAAGCTCATCGCCGCGTCTGGCCACCAGCACTTGTTCGCCGAACGCGTGACCCAAAAGCATTTCGCCATCGGTCAACTTCTCCGTTTCAAAACCTTTTTCGAAATCAGGTCCTTCAAGCTTGCTCGAATGTTCAGCCATAAATTCTCCTTTGCTCTGCAACATTACAATCGCGTCGCTGCGACGGCGCGAGCGTTTTTATCAAGCGCTCCGAAAAAGCCAGACCATAATCATTCCCCGGAAAGATGGGACGAGACGCGATGAGAGATCGGCCAGGCGAGCCGCCGTCGTCTGGCCGAAGGAGTGACGCAACAAACCAGCAGAAGAATCACATCGAATCCGCAAACACGCCTAAAGCCCGATCGCGGATCAGGGGACGCCTCTGCCCCGCCACCGAAAATTAAGAAGATTATGAACATCATAAGGAACAGAAAGAACAGGAACTTGGCTATACCCGCCGAAGCGGCGGCAATACCACCAAACCCAAAAACCGCTGCCACTATCGCGATGATCAGAAAAACTACAGCCCAACCTAACATGTCTTCACCTCCTTTCAGAGTGAATCGCATCTGCGGGTTGCCTTGCGCATCAGCATGGGTTCCAAACTTCGACAGCCGGTCTATCGCTAACGGTTCGCGCCAGCCGGGAACATAACTTTATCCGGCTCGGCATTGAGAGCAGCAAGCAATTTGGGAATTAAGCGTGTCTTGACTGCGCCCGCCTCGCGTGGCGACACGAGATAACGGACGATCGCATTGATCCAGGTTACTTCATCGACACGAAAAATGACTCGCGGCCGCGAACGAACTTCAAGCTCATCAACCGGCGTGCGAGCCAGCAGGTCGCGGAATACTTCGACTCGCTCCATCATTTCTTCGCCGAGCTCTTTCTCAACAATCTGCTGCATCGTCTCGGCCACAAATTTCAAATCGCTCTGATAGGCGATCTGAAATTTGATTTCGTTCCAGATATAAGGAAAAAGCGGCCACGAATAGTTGTACACGAGTTCGTCCAGCACTTTTTCATTCGGAAACTTGATGATGCGGCCGCTTGGGTGATCACCGGAAATGTACTGGCCGCCGAATTCCCAAAGAGTTGTATCCAGGTAGCCGACATCAATTACGTCGCCAGTTGCATCACCTATCTTGATGCGATCGCCAACACGATAAGGTTGGCGGACCAGGATATATATCCAGGCGATGAAACTCTTCATCGGCGTTTGTACAGCCAGAGCAACAACAATTGATCCAACGCCGAGGGCGGCAAGCGCGGCATACCAATTGACAAAAATTATCGATATAGCAATGAGCGCGATTAACAGCGCAACGATTAGATGCATGATGCGTTGGAGCGTGAAACGAGTCGAAGGATCCTCAACACGAGCGAGGCCATATACGGAAGCGGCTTGTGCGATCGCGAGCACGAGAACGATTAATGCTGCGCCGCGTAGAATTCGTCCCGCAATATCGACAGTTGCCTGCGGCAGAGGGATCAGTCTCGAACCGAGTAGCCAATAAAGCACGGCGCAACCGAGAAGAATAAGCGCGTATAGAACAAACCAGAATTTATCTCTTCCTTGTGCTTTGACCTTTTGACTTCGTTTTTCACCCGTGGCCCTTTGAAGTTCTTTGCGCACTTCGGGTTGTTGTGAAATTTCTTCTGCGGTCTCAGGCATCATTAATAAAATCGCATTGCACTAAAACAATGCGCGCAAGGACAGGCGGTGCAGGCGGCCGTTTAGGTTGAAGGCCCCTGAACCGCTACCCTGGATCGATTCTCAAGCGTGCTATCAAATGCGGATATTGCAGAGCTGCTCGCGCGGCAGGCAGAACATGAGGCGGGAATACTGTCGCGCGCTTTTCGTCGCGCCGCCCGCAGTGCTTTTCTGTGGCCGGAAAAGGTTGTTGATCTTATACAGCAGAATCGACCGCTAACTGAATTGCATGGCATCGGACCATTTATAGGAAAACAAATTCGGCGGTGGATTGATAAGCCTCTGCGATTAAGCGGCAAGATTTCCGCGATTCGTCAGGATTTCATTTCACTCGCTGAAGCGAGACAGTTACTGGCGAAAAACCCTGCGTGGTCAAAGAACCTGCGCGGCGATTTACAAATGCACACTCGCTGGAGCGACGGATCCGGCACGATCGCGGAAATGGCCAATGCAGCGAACCAGCGATCATATGAATACATCGCAATTACTGATCACTCCAGGAGCTTGAAAATTGCGGGCGGGATTGACGAGCGCACGCTGAAAAAACAGGGAGCAGAAATAACGAAGCTCAATATCTTAGCGTCAAAATCGGGTGCGAAATTAATCGTTCTTCGCTCTGTCGAGATGAACCTTAACCCGCGCGGCGAAGGGGATATGTCGCCAAAGTCTTTAGCACCTTTGGATATTGTTCTAGGCTCCTTCCATTCCTCTTTGCGGACTCTGCAAGATCAAACTGAGCGATACCTTGCAGCGCTGCGGAATCCAAATATCCAAATCCTGGGTCATCCGCGTGGTCGCATTTACAATT
>QHOF01000319.1 GCA_003219335.1 Verrucomicrobiota bacterium
GCTCGCGCAGGTAAAAAGGAAATTGTGGGCGGAGAAATGCCTCCTCGGGTTGACTTTGTTAGCGGGGAGCGCAGTTTGCCTTGCCGCCGCCACGTACGCCGTAATGTCCCTAGGCGGATAGAGGTTCGCCTCTCCCCTTTGCTTCTTCTCTTGGATGACCATTCTTTGAGGAGCAGGCAAGACAGGAGCGAGGTAATTTCATATGTCCGCTGACTAAAAGGCGCGTCTGAGACCACTTACTTACGTGGCTAGAGATCCTTGAGAAACGGATGAGTGAGTGAAATGAGATGGCCTCCAAGGAAGTGGCTTGCATCAAGCCAATCGCTCTCCGCCAGGTAGTCTGCTTTTAGTATTTAGAGCACGTACCGCTTAGGTCGATACTCGACTTATACCGTGAAACGAGCGAGTATCTTTCTACCTGTTAGGAGTCTCCTTTCGGTGCTCTCTCGGTGTTCTTATAATCCGTTGGCTTGATCGAGTCTGATGTCGCTTGATTGAGGGTATTTTTGAACCCACGGATGGCCTCGCCAAGTACCTTGGCGATTTCGGGAAGTCATTTACGCCCAAAAACAACGAGAGCAACCGCCAAAATCAAAAGCAGACGCATCGGCTGCAAGAGACCGCCAAACGTGTTAATCCTCCTGCTTTTTTTTGACCCAAGCTACCAACCACTTAAAGGCCGATCCTAGCGCGACCACAACGACAATGATACCGCTCAAAATATCGCGTGGCGTCATAGCTCTCGCACAACCTCTGTGGCTTTCTTATCATCTCGCAGGCCACAGAATTTCGCTTGCCGCAGATGGCCGTCTGGCGTCCACTCGGTAAACTCGATTTGTGCCACCAGCTCTGGTCTAAGCCACGCGCGTTCTCTCATCTGGTCGCGAGTCAAAGCCCATTGCGTGCGCTTCCGTTCCGGCAGATTGACAAACGGGCAAGTCTCAGTCTGTAAGCCTTTGAAGCGGCTTGCGATCTGACGCCGAAGGTGTGGGACAAATCCAGCTCTCACTTTCGACACGAAAAGGAGCTTGTCGTCTTGATAGCAACCCACCACAAGTGCATCGAACGGATCGCCACGTGTGTACCCGCCAATGACAAACTCTTGGGATTGATTAACCTTGTATTTGACCCACGCCCCGGTTCTCTTCCCTGGCTCATAAAAGCTGCCTTTGCGCTTCGCTATGATCCCTTCAAAGCCGAACTCTTTGACCACCTGCACTAAATCTGCTGGGCTGGCGTCAATCGTCTCTGATAGGACGTTCAGAGTCGAGGTTTTCTTTAGATCCGTTACGATGTCCGTCAATATTTCCCGTCTGGTTTCCAACGGTACTTCGAGCAGGCTTTTGCCTCGATCCATGATGATATCAAACGCATAGAATAAGATCGCCTGAGCCTCAGAGCGATGCCGTTGCAGAAGGTTAAAAGAGATTCGTCCTCTTTGGTCTATGGCTATGATCTCACCATCAAGCATTGTGTCGGACGGCAATTGTTCACACGCTTGGGCGATATGCGAGAATTGATCTGTAAATAAATTGCCGCGCCTTGACCAGAGCGTTACGCCGGTCGAATCCTTGCCAGCGAGGCACCTGTAGCCGTCAAACTTCACTTCATAGAGCCAATCCTTGCCGTGAGGCAGCTCTTGAACTGATTGGGCATACATCGGCTCGATAAATTGGAGCCTTTCCGCTGAAATAGCGGACTTTTTAATCTTCAATCTCGGCATATTTGACCGGCTTAAGTCCTAATCAGAATCCACTCGATCTCGTACCCACACGTGTTGCACAGGCCGTGGATAGGCTGAATGTTCCCATCTGATTCTTCGATCAGAACGCCCCACGTTTTACGGCACATGGGGCAGGTTCGAGCAAGGTATTTCACTTCATAAGTTTAACTCCGCACCTTAGACGAGTAAACTTGACCAAGAAGCGGTCGGAATGCGCACGGACCAGAGGAATACTTAACTGTGCCTACTTCCAGCGAAGGCCGAAGAGGAGTTGGACGGAGCTGATCGGATCGTTTCCAAGATTGCCAGAGCCGGATGGGATTACCATAAGGGTTACTAGCGGGTGCTCAACATCCGAAATCTCGCCGTTGCTGCCCATCCTAAGAGACGCCTGTGTATTTCCGTTGGAGTTTTTGAGATACACATGATTGGGGCCTTGCTCGATTCTCAGCGGTTCGGAGCCGTCACCGTAGGCGACAAAGCCTCCGGCGTATGACTGAATTTGAGGTTCCGTAAGTCCGGCATCCAGATCTAATCTCTTGGTACCATCCTGATCCGCGTAAAGAGTCGCCCACACCGCGTTTCCCGCCCGTAATTCGAACTGTTTTGCTATGGCCATGCGTTGCTCCCTTGATATGCTCCTCGATGAGCTTACGAACGAATTAGTCTGCGCACATATTTGGGCATATGCAGCACGTCCAACACTAAGATAACTCCCGATCTTGGACGAGTAAACTTAGGGTGACAAAATCGCTACGCTGTGTCATGATTCAGGTATGGCAAAAAAGCGAAAAAAACTCATCCCCAAACACCAGCCAATTGACCCAATCCGTGCGGCACGAGAAGTCGTAGAGGCGATAGGTGAGACGTTGACTCCTAAGAATCCGCGTAAAAGGAGATCACGAGAAAAGTGAATAGTTCGGGTCTGCTAGGACGATAATCCAAGTTCTTTGATATGCATTGCGCCGCGTAACCAAAGCGGAATTCGATCGACTTTATCGTCACGGCTTTGAAGTAGCTGATGCCACGTTGTGTGCTTATCACCCCAGTAAGTTTTCTCGTGTTATGTTTACGAGCCTGCAGGTGGATAGCGGTTCATAAATGGACCAGCTAATATAGGACTGTCTCCTGGAAGCCTACCTGAATTTGCGCCACGATGAGCTGAATTTTGCCGCTTAATTGACTAAGTCGCCCGGAGTGCGGTGTGCATAATAAGTGTCCAGAGAGGTATAACTACGATGCACACGATTTTAAGACTTCCAGATGTGAAGCGAAGCACGGGGCTTTCGCGCAGCACAATTTACCTGCGCATTGCGCAAGGGACTTTCCCTAAGCCAGTCAGTTTGGGCGGGCGCGCCGTAGGCTGGTTAGAATCCGAAGTCCAACAATGGTTACAGCGACGAATTGAAGCGAGCCGTAATGAAAGCCACGGCGTGGGGGCAACTTTGGGGGTACCACGGAATTTTTGAACTGACAACCATGTTAATTTACCAATAGCTATAG
>QHOF01000320.1:0-525 GCA_003219335.1 Verrucomicrobiota bacterium
CGCTGCATTCAGCCAAACTAGCGATCGAGGGCGAATGCGAATGGAACAGCCCCTTGCCCCTCGATCTCGCGGAATTCTGTAGCGGCGGTCTATGACCGCCGACGCGTATTGCAATTTTCGTCACTTCAATTTCGGCGCTCACAGAGCGCCGCTACATGCACGCCGTTCCTACCAATTGCAATCCGATCAACCGCTCCTATGGTAGGCGCGCCGAATGAAAACCCTTCGCGCTTCCGTGGTTTTCGCGTTTCTTCTCGCGTGCTTGCAAGCCTTCGGCGGAACGGAACCACCAAGCGCAGAACTTCCTCCGACTGAATTTAATCCCCGGAGCTTCGAACTCGCAGTCGAGTCGGGATATTTATTCGGGGCCATCAATCCGCCGACTGATTATCAGATCGGCGCGGAGTTTCTGACCGCGCGCGTTCGATGGGGCGTGGTGCGGAGCGGCACCTGGCTGCGCGGCTACCAGCAATTTTACGTCAGCGCCATCGCCGAGCCGATTTTTCGCGGAATCGAGAACCATTA
>QHOF01000320.1:583-4993 GCA_003219335.1 Verrucomicrobiota bacterium
CGGGCGGGGTTGGAGCAGGCTGGATCGACAGTCATCCGGAAGTTCCCGGCGGACAGGGGCGGGATTTTACATTTAACATTTTATCGGCGGCCGGCGTCTCTTACGAACTGAATGATCACTGGAAACTCAACGTGGGAGTGCTTTATCAGCATCTTTCCAATGGCGGACAGACCGATCCGAATCCGAGCCTCAATCTGTTCGGACCGCAAGTGGGGTTGATGTATTCGTTTTGAAGTAGCGCGAGCCTCCGGCTTGCGTTTAAAGATCGCAAGCGAGACGCTTGCGCCACACCAATGAACCCGCCCATTGAAAACGTTCTGGTCATCAGGCGCAGTTTGTTCCATCAGCTTGGCAGTTTCCAGGGTCTCAACTTCGAGCCGCGGAAATATCTCGACGCGTTTCTTTCGCGGGGAAACAACTTCTTCCTGCCGCGTCCCGAGGCTGAGATTAATCCCGCTTACAAACAAATCATTCCCTACGCGCTGATCGCGTTTGAGAACACGGTCGCTTATTACGTCCGCGGCAAAAAAGCGGGGGAACAACGTCTGGTCGCGAAAGGGTCGATCGGCATTGGCGGCCACATGAACGAGACCGACGAATCGCTTTTTGCCTTAGATGAGCAGGCTTATCGCGCCGGTGTCGAACGCGAAGTGAACGAGGAAATCAAGATCGACAGTCCGTTCGAGGACCGGGTTGTCGCGCTTCTCAATGACGACACGACGGAGGTGGGACGCGTGCACCTCGGAATCGTCCACGTCTTCAAGCTGGCCGAGCCGAAGGTTGAAAAACGCGAAGCCATGATCACCGGCCTGACGTTTCTCTCAAAAGAAGATCTGCTGGCGCGTCGCGAAACGATGGAGAGTTGGTCGCAGATTTGTCTCCAGTCGCTGGAGCGTTTACTGGGCTAGATGGTAGTGACGCCCCGCTGTCCCGAAAGCATTCGGGAGCCGGCACAACACGCTGGCCCTATCACCCATAGAACCAGCACGCGCCTAGGGCATTCTCTGAGGCAGAAAGCTGAGCTCATCGATCTGCCAGCGACCAACTGGATGCGAAACGGAGAGGTTAATATCCGCGTAGTTCGCCGGATAATTTATGCGCGCGCGGAAGTCCCCGTGCGGCTCGAAGAATTGTGACTGAAATTCGATCTTGCCTTGAACGTCAATCGGGCCAACCGGCGCGCCGAGCCTGGCAATCTCCGCAAAGACCTCCTGTTGCACCGAAGGCGGAAAGTTCGTGCGTGCCGCCGGACTCAGGTGCGACGAGAAAAAATTTGCATCGCGCTGAACAACAATGCGCTGGACCGCTTCCCTGGCGAACGCTTTTCCTTCTGTGGCCATCTCCTGTTTGTTGGAGAAAAGCCACCAAAACCCAACACCCACCAATCCGAGCACAATGATAAGAACAACGATTATTTGCCCGGATAATTTCGATTGAGACTTCAACTTCAGTTTTTTCATGTTGGTTAATAAGCGAACCCGAGGCTTTTGATTACTTCGCCATTACGGATGAGCACAGCGTGTTTTTGCTTGCCCGTGTAAATACCAAACCGATTTCGGGCGTTTGCGGTGAAACTAACCAGATAACCATAGACATGTTCGCCTCCCTTGCCCAAGTCAGCAGCTTTGGGTTCCCCACTCCACTCGATCCGTGCGCTCTCCGGGTTGATTAATTGCTTGTTGAGCCACTGCATCACGATCTCCTTGTAATGGGTGGGATACGGCCCGTAAAGCTCCGTGTTCGGCGGCGGCGTTTCCGCGCTCAGGCTGACAATGGCACAAATTTCGACGAGCGCGCAAAAATGCAACAGAATCGCCTTCATATTTTGATTTTGAGCGTCGGCCAGCGGTTAGTCCAGCCTAATGAAACAAGACGAATTTAATTTAGCCGGTGAGGCAACTACACGGACTTTCTTCGAGCCCGATTTCGTTATGATTAACCGTTCGATTGTCATATTGCTCTGTGCCGGATTCGTGATGGCTTTGGCGCCGATATCCGCGCAGGAGACTCCGGCGCCTTCACACTCGATCTCAGAAAATGCGACTCCATTTGATCCAGTCGCTGCGACACAGGCGTGGCTGGCCACTGTCCCGAAGGAAGAGCGCGAAAGATCGGACGCATATTTTGAAGGCGGGTACTGGCTGCTCCTCTGGAATTATGTTCTCGCCGTTGCCATTTCGATCTTTTTCCTGTCTTCGCGAGTCTCGGCGCGCCTGCGCGATTTTGCCGAGCGCATCTGTAGGGGAAGCCGCTGGCTTCCCAAGGGAAACTGGCAACTTTCCCTAGAGGTCGTTCTCTACACCATTCCGTATCTTCTCATCGTTTACCTACTCAGTTTTCCGCTCAATCTGTACGAGAATTTTTTTCGCGAACATCAATACGGCTTCGCAACGGAGACTTTCCCTGTGTGGTTTCGCGACCAGCTAATTGGCCTCGGCATCGTAATTGTTGGCGGCACGGTATTTCTGGCCGTGCTGTATGCGGTGTTCCGCCGAGCGCCGCGGACGTGGTGGATCTGGGGAACCGTCGTGGCGCTGGCTTTGTCGTTTGTCCTGCTCTTTATCGCGCCGGTGTTCATCGAGCCGCTGTTTAATACTTACAGACCGCTGACGAATCCGGAGATCAGAGATCCGATTGTCGCCATGGCGCGCGCAAACCAAATCCCGGTAAAACAAGTCTTTGAGGTGAACGCATCGCGCCAGACCACCCGCGTAAGCGCGAACGTCTCAGGCATTCTCGGCACGACCCGGATCGCGTTGAACGACAATCTTCTCAAGCAATGCACGCTGCCGGAGATCCGCGAAGTGATGGCGCACGAGATGGGCCACTACGTTCTTAATCACGGCGCAAAACTGCTGACGTATCTGGGAATTTTCATTCTCGTCGGGTTCGCAGTCACGCGCGCGTTTTTCGAAGCGGCCGTCAGGCGCTGGGGCAACAAATGGGGCATTCGCGGCATTGCCGATCCAGCCGGCCTCCCATTGCTCGTCTTAATTTTCGCGACGCTGGTTTTCCTCGCCACGCCGTTTCTCAACACGATCGTGCGCGTGACCGAGCGTGAAGCGGACGCGTTCGGAATCAACACTTCGCGCGAGCCCGATGGCATGGCGAAAGTAGCGTTAAAGCTCGGTGCTTACCGCAAACTCGACCCGACCCCGCTGGAGGAATTCATCTTTTTCGATCATCCCAGCGGCCGCGCCCGGATCCGCATGGCGATGGATTGGAAGGCTGCAAATCTCCCTGCGAGCGAATCCGCGCCGGCAGAGAGTGGCCCTACCATTCGCTAGTCACCGATCATTATTCACTGCTGATGCCTATCTTGTTTCGCGCGGATGTTGCGAGGGTGCGGCGGCGGTGAAAGCGAACTTGCGTTTTCGGATGAGCATCAGATTGCGAATGTAAATCAGTGAGTTTGGCAGATAAGCCAGAATTCCAATCGGGTCCCGCCGGAAAACATTCCAATCGGGTCCCGCCGGAAAACAAAATAAAGACACATCAGCACGCTTCCGGCAATACTCCAGTACCAGAACGATACTGGAATCACACTTTCACCCTGTCGCTCAGAGGCCACCCATTGGACGAGAAAACGCATCGAGAAAAGAGTGTTCCCGATGAAGCCGAGAACCATGAGATAACTCCAATCGAGACCGAGAAATCGGTACTCCTTCCCGATCCACGTGATAGCGATAAGTGCGAGTGTGTTCATAGCCAATGTTCTTTCAATGCGTGAAGATAATCGAAAAAGAACGATTAGAACCACGCTTTTAGTCGCGCAATGAGCGTGTCGGCGATCGTGGCCGGCGTCTCGGCGACGGCGATTCCCGTTGCTTTCAGCGCTTCAATTTTTCCCGCTGCAGTGCCTTTGCCGCCAGAAACAATTGCGCCGGCGTGGCCCATGCGACGGCCCGGCGGAGCTGTCATGCCCGCGATAAAAGCTGCAACTGGTTTTTTGCAATTCGTTTTAATCCACTCAGCGGCTTCTTCCTCTGCCGAGCCGCCGATTTCGCCAATCAAGACCATCGCGTCTGTGCCGGGATCTTCATTGAACAGTTTCACGCAATCGAGATGCGACAAGCCGTGAATGGGGTCGCCGCCAATGCCGATGCACGTCGATTGCCCATAGCCGCGCGTGGTCAATTGCCACACTGCTTCGTAAGTGAGCGTTCCGGAGCGCGAGATCACGCCAACATTCCCCGGCTTGTGAATGTAACCCGGCATGATCCCGATCTTGCACGCGCCCGGAGTTATGATCCCCGGGCAATTCGGCCCGATCAGCCGCGATTTTTTCCCGCGCATGAGCGCTTTCACGCGCATCATGTCCATTACCGGAATTCCTTCGGTGATGCAGACTATCAACTCCATGCCTGCATCGACTGCCTCGAGGATCGAATCAGACGCAGCCGGCGCGGG
>QHOF01000320.1:5035-5232 GCA_003219335.1 Verrucomicrobiota bacterium
ACGGTGTCGAATACCGGTACTTTGCCATCAAACATCTGCCCGCCTTTTCCCGGTGTGACGCCGGCGACTACGTTCGTGCCGTAATCCATGCATTGATGTGAGTGAAACGCGCCCGCGCTTCCCGTGATCCCCTGCACGATAAGCCGCGTGTTTTTACCGATTAGGATGGACATGGTAAAAATGACGAATGACCAACG
>QHOF01000321.1 GCA_003219335.1 Verrucomicrobiota bacterium
ACTTCTTCTTCTTTCGCGCGAGGAATGATGACGATCCCGCTGCCATCGGCAATCACCAAGTCACCCGGGTGCACCTGAACACCAGCAAACTCTATCTCTCGATTACAGGATTCTTCCATGACACGGCTGCGCGCCGTCATTGGCACCGCCGCACGCGCGTAGACAGGGAATCCTACCTCCCGACTCTCGTCCACATCTCGACAGGCACCATCGATAACCACGCCACTTATTCCCTTCGTCAGAGCCGCCAGTGAAAGGAGCCCACCCCAGCAGGAGGTATCGGGACGTCCGCCATTGTCGATCACAATGATATCTCCCGGATTCGCCGCAACGATGGCCTGCGTACCAAGGTGCTGCTTCGATTTGTCCAGCCCCACGGGCTTGATTTTCATGGTGACCGCGCGCCCGACGATTTTTGGGCAGGGCCACATGGGCCGAACCCCGAACGTCGCCCCTTTGAGCCCCAAGCGGTCCATCCCGTCCGAAACGGCGCAAGTATCGAGCTTGGCCAAACGTTCAATGATGGCTTCTCGCGTCATCAAAAATCCTTCGAGCTGTGTTACATCCAGTAGGCGAAACCCATGCCGCAGCCTGTCGCGGCCGGCGAACGGTAGGTCGTCACGTATTCGAGGTATTTCAACTCCATCGGCTCGACCACACCGGCCAGCGCCACCCAGTTAAGGATCTCCGATGTTCCGCCCCAAAGCCTTTCACGGGGCAACCGCCACAAACCCTCCGGCTTTTTATTCTTGAGCGCCTCAATGGTCATCTGATCGATCTCTTCGTCGATGACGACGTGGCTGAGGCCGCCGGAGGCCATGACGGCTACCCGCTTATCGGTATCCCACGTTTCAATCGCCTTGCGCACCGCTTGGCCGAACGCATAGCACCGTTTGGGTGTCGGCTGATTGGGGGGATAATACGTATTGACCATCACTGGAACCATCGGCAAATTACCGCCGGGCAAAACCCGGCGGTACAAAAAGCTGAAAGCGTGACCGACACCGATCTCTTTTCGCAATTGGTTACAACGTGCGATGTCGAATTCGTCGTTAACCAGAGATCGGATCAGATGTTCGGCCAGTGGGTAACCCGTCTCGTATTCGGGAGCGGTCTCCGCCCAACCGCGCTCCTCTATTGTCTTCCATGCCGCCGGGTTGCGCCCCGAATGGGCAACGACGGTCAGAGATTTCCCGTGGTAGACCGCAAACGTCGGCATGTTGTCATCGTAGAACTGCTCGTGCTGATCATCGCCGAAAATCACGATGACATCGACCTTGGCGCTTTTGAGCACATCTCCCAGCGTTTGGATCGCTTTCTGACAGGCTTCATCGCGCCCGCGAAATTTCTCCGACGTCAATTCCGCGTCTATACCTTTTTTTGCTCGCTCCAACAGGCCGTTGTAATCCAGCCGCGGATCATGCTCGTCCTTCTCCCGAAGAACTTGCCATTCACTTGCCCGCACGCTCAACTGCGGGCTATGAGATGTCCCGATTCCTAGAACAATTTCTGCCATGGCCGCACCATTTCCCTGGTTTCGCTCGTTCTGTAAATTACAATCACCGGCTATGGTTGAGGTCTATAAGGAAAGGACTCCATGTGTCAAGTTTGGCTCAACACTGCCCATGCGGAAAATGGTCTATACGCATGTCTTGAACCGTGGAGGGAGGGGAGTTCAAAGTCCTCTCGACCGACTGACAATCGTCTCCCGTCCTGGTCGGGTATATTAAGATTTCGCAGACCTGGATATGAGGCATGGATGATTCTCAGGACGGGTTGACAAGAGGTTGGAAACCAAGGAAAATCCGTTCGTTTTATGACCCTGAAAGATCGTCAATCGCAGACCTGTATACTCACTAGTTAGCATTTCAGGAGGGCCCCGGTGATAGTCGTGTTTGACACCAACGTTTGGATCTCCGATCTGGCGCTGACGTCAAATGCTGGCAGTGCGATCCGGTTCTATCTGCGCGAGCGAAGAGCCCGCATCGGCCTTCCTGAAGTCGTGAAGCTAGAGACAGAGTTCCATCTGCGTACAACCTTGGCTGAGCACATCGATCAAATCCAATCAAGCCACCGCCAACTTCTTGCAGTGTTTGGCCGGTTAAAGGAAGTAGTTCTCCCTACCGCAGACGAGGTAGAAGCCCTGGTCGCGAAGGTGTTTTCCAACCTCGGAGTAGAGATTGAAGAGTTTCCGTTCACCATTGAGAGCGCGAAAGCGTCCCTCATTCGTGCAGTTCGCAAGGTGCCGCCAAGTGACAAGAACCAGCAGTTCAAGGATGGCGTTTTGTGGGAAGACTGCCTAAACATGCTGCGCAAAGAATCCGTATTTCTCGTCACAGACGATCGGGCGTTTTACAAAAACAGAGATACGAAGCTGGGTCTAGCTGACGAGCTTAGACAGGACCTGAACCACTCTTCCAACGAGTTTAAGATATTCCCGTCGCTTCGAGACCTGCTGTCTGAGATCGGAACGGGCGTGCAGATAGATCCCACTTCGCTGATCGCCGCGTATTTGGAACTACACGGCGAAAGGATGAAGACCATGGCCGACAAGCATTCGTTCGTGCTTGTCGGGGAGCCGACCGCGCAGTTGGATGTCTTCGTTACAGAAAGACCGGCGTCGCTGTATGTGACCTTCACAATCGAGCTGCCATGTGTCGATGCAACGAATGACGGAAGAGCGGGCGCAAAGATTGTGGCCCGAGGAGAAGGCACTTTTGATGTGGACTCGAGGAAATTCGTAGAGCTAGCCAATCGCGGCGAGCAACTCCTCTATCAACTTCCGGACGGAACCGAGAAGAAGCTCGAGAACGTCGTAATTGCAGTCGGCAGTGCGGTGATCGGTCATCGAACGGTCGAGCATTCAGTCAGATACAAACTGTGAAGGGAATGCTAACCAACCATTGGAGACGGACCTTCGCAAGCGGGCTTCGCCCGTAGCTTCGGCCGCTCACTGGCATCGTTAGACCATAAGGATAGACCGTGGAGGATGACAAGCTTTCGCTGGTTAATCTTCACGAAACCACCGGTTAGGTCATGAGCATAAGAGACTTCTTTACTTTGGGGAGCAAATGGATTGGGGTTTATTGCTTGGCACTGGCCGTAGGAGAATTATTCAAAGCTTTTCCTCTTACATTCACCTACGTTCCGCAGCTTCGACAATCGCCGCCAGTTTTCCAAGCGTCGCACTGGCTATCATTCCTAAGTCCGATCGCAGTTCTGACGACAGGGGTTTATTTAATACGGGATGGATCACACATTTGCGATTTTGCCTTTCACGGTGACGGTGAGACCACCATTAAAGATTCTAAAGATTTCTTCGACGTAGCCATCAAGTTATACGGTCTGTATCTTGTCGCGGGAGCAATCCCGAGTTGTATCTGGTTAATTGCCAACGTTCT
>QHOF01000350.1 GCA_003219335.1 Verrucomicrobiota bacterium
TAACAACCGCTGCTACATCCTCTGGCTGCATTAGTAATTCCGGACTATATTTCCTGTGCTCCATTTCGTGGACGCTGGCCTGCATTGGACTTGCGGTCCGCCCTAAGAACAGGCTCAGTACGCGAATGCCGGCGGCGTTCACTTCGTCGCGCAAGCTGTCCGCTACCGCCCTCAAGGCGTGTTTAGTTGACGCATATTGACTGGCGTTCGCCCCGGCACGAAGACCGGCGGTTGAGTTCACGAACACGATCTGACCTTGTCGTGCTTTGATCATCGGCAGCAGGCCTTGAGTCAGAAGATACGGCGCACGCAGATTCACTTTGTAATGCCAATCTAGTTGGTCCGGACTGGCACACTCAAAGGGAGACAATCGAATCACTCCGGCGCTGTGAACCAAGATGTCGACGCCCTTCACGTCGTGCTTGAGGTTCGCGACCAGCGCCGCGATGTCGGAATCGAGCCCCAGATCCGCCTGATAGCACACGCAACCATTCGAGGCCTGCTTGGCGACTGATTGCAAGGCCTCCATTCTCCGGCCGACAAGGCAAACTGTCGCGCCTTGCGCGGCCAAGGCGAAAGCGATTGCCTTGCCGATTCCGCTATTTGCGCCGGTAACCACGGCTACTCGGTTGGCGAGATGCGTCATAGGCGTGAAATCACCGTTGTGCCGGAACTTCTTTCAGCAACCCATGGCGCAGCAGGAGGCTGGCAGCGTCATGAACGGTGTCAAAAGCTAAGCCGGCCCGTTCCGCAATATCCAACAGAGTATGCTCTCCATCGGACTGGTTCAGCACCCATAACATCGCGGCTTCTTGTAGCTTTTGGCCGCGATCTCCGCCCATTGCGTGGTATAGCCCTCGGCGGCCTAACTGCGGTTCGCATTTAGGGTTTTGATTGCAATACCAGCGATTGTTTTCCAAAACGTAAAAGGCCGACAAACAAGTCATGAGCGAATGCGCAAGGCTGGCCGGATCCATTAACTCGAGATTGTCGGCGGAGCTGTGATATTCCAGGAATTTTCTATGCGGTGTGCGCATAAAACATCCCACAGGCAAGTTAAATCCCGGCGAGCAATACTGGCGCTCGTCGTAGCCATACGGCGAGAAGTTTTCAATATCGTATCTGCGGCCTGAATGTTTGAGCACGTGCGCCATAGCACGATCGATATCGGCATCTCCTCGGCGGCTCTTCTTATAAGTAATATGGCCGCGGTCTCCGACGCATGTCAGGACCAACCCATGTTGTATTGCGTCTAGATGATCTTCATTCTGGCTCAACCATGTAATGGCCCCGATCGTCCCAGGAATGAACAGAAAACGATATGAGTACCGCAGCTGGGCTTGGCCTAGATACTTCGCGAGAAAAGTCGCCATCGCAACACTTGAGAGGTTGTCATTGCAGAGTGAAGGATGGCAGGCATGGCACGAGATCAGAACCTCCGCCGAACTCTGGCCTCGAAGATAGCACTGCCCATACGTCAAAGATCCATTTTCAAGTGCGGAATCGATGCACACTTCGTACTCATCTTCGCGCATGGCTTGCAATTGGTTATGAGATAAACAGAATCCCCAGCTCTCTTTGTAGTAGGACGTCCGGTAAGGGATCCAGTCCGGCTGGTTAGGCAGTGTATGGAGATGTGTGCGCAATTCTGCCAGTGACATTTTGCGGTGCACGGGAACGCTGTAATTGACTACGTGCAGGTTGTGCCTTTTGAAGTCGATGATCCGTTCCCCTCGGCTGTTCTTCACGTAGGCGTCGCGGATGTTCCATTCCTTTGGCACGGTCCAATCGAATACTTGGGTTCCGCTGGGAACTTCATGCACGTCCAGAGGGATTTCTTTCTGTATGCGGGCAAGCGTCTCCCGGAATCCTTCGCCTGTAATACTGCGGCAGATAGGATAAAGCTCACGGATCAGTGAATAGATCTCGTCCCCGAGCGAAGAGGTCTCGAGCATAGAGCGAAGGCTAGAGAGATCAGTGGTTCGGGTGGACATTATTACTCTTTGAAGTCCTCGTAGTTGCGGTCGCGATCGGAAATCACCGTCGCCTCAATCGGCCAACTGATTCTGAATACGGGATCGTTGTAGCGCAGGCCCCGCTGATGCTCAGGCGAATAAAACGCCGACATTTGATAGAAGACTTCGCAGTTGTCCTCGAGTGTCTGAAAACCGTGCGCAAATCCTTCGGGAATGAACAGCGCATTGTAATTGTTGCTGCTTAACACTTCCGAGACATGCTGCTTGTAGGTTACCGATTCACGACGCAGATCGATGATCACGTCGTAAATTGCCCCTCGTGTGCAGCGCACAAGCTTGGCTTCGGCGCAGGGAGGAACCTGGTAATGCATGCCGCGAAGTGTGCCCTTCACCTTGTTGAACGATATGTTGCACTGTACCGTTCGTGGATTCAGGCCGCGCGCTTCGAATTCCTTTTGGCACCAGGAGCGCGCGAAGAAACCTCGTTCATCTTCGTACTTTTCCAGCTCGATGACAAAAGCTCCCGGTAACTCTGTCTCCCGAAAAAGCACTAATAGATCTCCACCTCCGGAATCGGCACCACCAGCTTGCCGCCCCACTCGCGAACATAGGACAACTGCTCGCTGATTTCCTTTTTCAAATTCCAAGGAAGGATTAGCACGTAATCGGGCTTGGTTTCACGAATCCTGCCGGTATCGAATACCGGAATGTGCGTTCCGCACAGGAATTTTCCGTGCTTGTACGGGTTTCGGTCGACCGTGTAATCTAGAAAGTCGCTGCGAATGCCGCAATAATTGAGCAGTGTATTCCCTTTTCCTGGCGCACCATAGCCCGCGACCGATTTCCCTTCCCGCTTCACCCGAATCAAAAAATCCAAAATCTTGCGCTTGGTTTCTTTTACCTTTTCCGCAAAAGAAAAGTACGTTTCCAGCCGTTTAAAGCCACCTTTCTCTTCTCGTTCCGCCAGTTCCTGCGCGCGCCGGCTTACTGGACGAGAATAGTCCTGCTCATGTCGCGCATAAATTCGCAATGAGCCGCCATGGGTTGGCAGTTCTTCCACGTCGAAGACAGTCAAGCGGAATTGCGCAAGAACCGTCTGCACAGTCAGGAAGGAAAAATAGGAGAAATGTTCGTGGTAAATAGTGTCGAACTGATTCTCCTCAATTAGTCGCATCAGATGGGGGAACTCGAGCGTGATTATTCCACTTGGCCGCAACAGGGTTTTCATGCCCTTTACGAAACCGCGAAGATCAGGTACTTGTGCGAGCACATTGTTGCCGACCAAGAGATCAGCTTGCATGCCGTCGCGCACCAGTTCCTTAGCCAGTTCAGCGGTAAAAAATTTCACCAGCGTGGGAACGCCCTTGGCAATTGCGACCTTGGCGACGTTGGCGGCCGGCTCAATGCCTAAGACCGGGATACCCGCCTCTACGAAATAATACTGAAGCAGATAACCGTCATTACTGGCCAATTCCACGATTTGGCTTTGGGTGTTCAACTTGAAACGCTCAATCATCAGCTTCGTGTACACTTTTGCGTGTGCTAACCAGCTGTCTGAGTAGGAAGAGAAGTACGCGTACTCGCTGAATATGTTTTCTGGCGTCACGTATTCCTGTAGCTGCACCAGGAAGCATTGATCACAGACAAACACATGCAGCGGATAGCAGGCTTCCATCTGGTTCAGTTGCGCGCGCTCCAGAATGGTCTCGCAAGGTGGAGACATACCGAGGTCCACAAACGTATGCCGCAGCCCGGCCCCGCAGAAACGGCAGGTCCCGAGGTTCGGCAAAGTGTTTGGTTGCGCGTTCAGCCGCGGGGTCATGTTGCTGATAGTTTGATTTCGTTCGAGCACGTCGTATGACATACTTGATAAACAAACGGTTAGCGATGGTTTGTCCGTTGGCCGCCGGGCTTGGCTTTCAGTTGGTTTTGTCCCCCTCGTTATCGTGCTGTGCGAGGATTGATCGTTGGTGAAGCTGTTGTCACGCTCGCCACACCTGAATACTCTTTCAGGCTCCCCTTTGCATCCCTCACCAGGACCCGATAACTGTAGTTGCTACCCGCTGCCAATCCCGTGTCGGTGTAGCTCGTTCCTGTAGTCGTTCCCACGTGCGCAAAACTCGTGCTTCCAGGGTCCTGCCGCTGCACTTCATACTTTTTCACACCGACATTGTCGGTTAATGCCGTCCAACTCAGCTTAACCTGGCTCACGCCTAATGCCGTGACCACAAGATTCCCCCGCACCCTTGGCTCCTGCGTCTCCGGCAGCAGAATCCCAAGCATCCCGAGATTCCCACCCTCCCAGTCGTCAATCGCTAGATGGTCCGTCGGCGGCGAATAGATTTCGATCCCAGGGCTGCCTCCAACGAGGTTCTTCGTCGTGTCCGTATAGGTCAGAACCGGATTTCCGTTCCGGAACAACGTCAGTTGAACCGGGTTCAACCCCGATGCCTCCAACCGGATGATGTCACCAGCCATCCATGTCTCCGTATTGCCGTCGCTCAGGTCATAATAAAGCCCGTCCTTCCGCAAATAGAGGCGGTAGTCGTTGGGCCCAAATACAAAGGCCATATAGAATCGGTCAACGCTGGCTTGGGCTCGGGCAATCACCCCGCTCCATGGCCCTACATTGCGGATCCGCACTTGGGAATACTGATCTTGGCTGAACGTGTTCCCGATCCAATATGCGTCACAGTGCGCGCCTTCGATGTCAGGGGTGACCTGGTTGTTCACGATCACCAACGTCTGTTCCGATGCCGGCACCGGCTTGGCCCAGTTCGAACCGAGATCCCCATCCGCGCGGTTGAAACCATCAGTGGCCGCAACGCCCGCCTGCGTCGTCACACTTGCCACCGCCGAATAGTCACTCAGGTTCTGTGCCGCATCCGTTGCCCGCACCCGATAACTGTAGGCGCTCCCAGCGGCCAAGTTCGTGTCGTTGTAGCTTGTGCCGGTCGTCGTCCCCACCTGCACAAAATTCGCGCTTCCGGGGTCTTGCCGCTCCAGGAGATAGCCCGTTACCCTCACGTTGTCTGTTGACGCCGTCCAACTCAGGTGGATCTGGCTAACACCTATTGCAGTCGCCACAAGATTGCCCGGCGCACTGGGCTCCTGTGTCTCCGGCAGCAGAACCCCGAGCATCCCCAGATCCCCGCCCTCCCAGTTGTCAACCCTCAGGTTAGAACCCGATGGCGAGAAAATCCCAATTCCAGGACTGCCACCGGTGATGTTATACGTCGAATCGGTATAAGTTAAAACGGGAGTGCCATTTCGCAGCAAGGTCAGGTCAACGGGCCCCGAGCCGGAAGCTTCAAGGCGAATGATGTCCCCAGGCGACCAAGTTTCCGTAAACCCGTCGGCGAGGTCGGTATAGCCGGAAGCAGTTCGGACATAAATATTGTAGGTATGGTCGCTGCTGACAAGGCCCAAGTAAAACTCATCAACGCCAGCTTTGGCCCGGACAATGACCCCGCTAAAGTTGCCAATGTTGACCATCGTAACCTGGGAATACTGATCCTCACTGAAGCTATCAGCCGACCAAAAGGCGTAGTTGTGGCTGTTCTCGACATCCACCCCTACCTCGTCGTTGACGATGACCAGGTTGTTTTCCGACGCCGGCGGCTTCGTCCAATTGGGTCCCAGCGGCCCATCGGCGCGATTGAAGTCGTCCGTCACGACTAGAGGTGTAGGTGTCGCCGTTGCCGTCGGTGTCGCCGTGGGTGTTACGGTTGGAGTCACTGTCGGGGTAACAGTGGGGGTTGGGGTAGGTGTGGGGGTTGCTGTGGGCGTCGGTGTAGCT
>QHOF01000022.1 GCA_003219335.1 Verrucomicrobiota bacterium
AAAATCGGCGGCATCAAACGAATTCAGGGCAGCTTTTGGTCCGCCTCGTTTGAATTTGGCGTAACGGCGCTTACTTTTTTTTCCGCCTGCGGCTGTTTTCGTGGGCCCCCGGTACCGTCGCTGTTTTCTGGCTACTCTTTGTCGATCATACGGAAGTGATCATCTGACAATGCCGACATAAGGATCTTTAAGGAGGCCTGACATGAGGCACTGCATTCCATGCGCTTTGGAGTACCAGTATGAGAAGTTTTGTACGAGCTGTGGGCATGAACTCGAGCAGGGAAGATTGCCCGCAGCGATGGAAAAGGAAAAATCCACGGATCAGTGTATCGCGTGTGGTCGTGTGTTCAGAGTGGATGAACGGTTCTGCGGTGGCTGCGGACTCCCTTATGGCAAAGCGACGGCGGGCGTCTTTCGCTTCTACGTGGAAGAAGATTCTGCGGAGGATGATGCAACGCTCTAATTTTCGCACTTTGGTCGAGGCGTTATTCGAAGCGCCGCCTGATAAGCCGTTTTCCGGTCGCCGCAATACGGCTGCCTGTATCTTGGTCGTGCTGGTGATCACTGGGACAGGCCTGTTGTTTGAGCTACAAGGGTGGAGGACGCGCATCCCGACGTTCGATTTGCTTCCCTACATAGATAGCGCGCATCAACTTATAACAAATGGGCGGCTTCCGGATAGGGGCACCCTGACGAGTTATGCTTCGTATGCCCCACCGGGCACAGCTTGGTTGATGGTGCCAGGCCTACTCCTGTTTACCGACCCGCGACTTTATGAGTATCCGGGAAGCGCTATTCTTTATTTTGGGACTCTTGTCGGCATTTTTCTCTTGGCGCGTGCCTACTTTGGGGTGGGCTGTGCTCTTTTAGCAGTAGCAATCTACGGCTTATCCAGGGTGGGCCTATTTTATGCCGCGTCGCTTTGGCCAAGGGGTCATCCGTTCTTTTACGTTTGGATGGCCTACTGGACCACGTGCTGGGTAATGCGGCGGAACACGACGTATTTGGCCGCGGCGATCGTTACCTGGGCTGCGGGCATGTATGTATTTATGGAGATTGCTCCAGCCATATTCATTCTTCCAGCGGCGTGGTTACTTTATCGCCCTCCTTTAAAGGTTGGGCCATCGCTACTCGGGACGATACTTGCCCTCGCCATTTGGTATCCGTATCTCCGATTTGAATTCACACGAAATTTTGTCGATCTCAGATCGCAGGTGCTACGCCACACCAATATGCCGGATAACTATAAAGAGTCTTGGTGTGACCCCAAGTTGAATCTGGTAAACGTGGACGGAACGCACGACCCTTCCAACATTGATTCAGACCAAGCTGTGAAAGTCACGGATGGCATCTGGACTAAGGCATTGACGCTTGTGCAGCCGCTTTGGGGGCGACGGAACGTGATCGCGGCTGGACTCTTCTCCAACTTTCAGCAAAACCCCTATATTCCCGGAACCAGGATCGCGCTCGGGGTTCTGGTTTTAATCAGCCTGATTGTGCTCAGCGTATCGGCAACCTCGGCTGGCGCAGCGGAAATTATTGTTCGTCGTTGGCGTTTTTGGCTCCCGCGGTTTGCCGGTGGCATGATCCTGTTTGGGGTGCTTTGGAACGAGTTCTTCATCGCTCGTTACCTAAGCCTCCGTGGAATCCTCGAAGCATCGACAATATTAAGCATCCGATGGGAGCAGGGAATCGCTGTGCTGATTGGGATAACCCTGCTGATGCTAAGAAGCAGGATTATTGTCGTTGTAGACCACTTTGTTCATCGAGTGGCAAGCCCCGCGGGAGTGGGCGCTCGAACCACGCAGTGTGCGGACGTGAGACTGTTAGCGCTTAGTCTCATTATCCCGTGGCTAATCCTTCTCCTGATAGTAGAAGATGCTAATCGCATGGAGAGACTCTGGTGGCTGTGGCCGCTGCAGGTCATTGTTTTGGCTGCTTCCGTTACGCACGTCCTGTCGCTATTGCGAGCGCCTAGGCTGTTTACCTGGATAGGCTCACTAGCACTCATCGTCATGCTTTTAGCCACCCCATCTATGCTGTCGCGGAGCGAAGCTTGGCTTCAAACTGGATGGGCCGGTTCTGATTCAGAGGAAATACGGGTGGTTGATTATGTAGCTAGTCGTCTAAAGGGTCAAAACCAGACTGCTATCGGGTATCAAATATTCACATGGGGCTTCAACGCTACATATAATGCCGTCGATCCACTATATAAGGTCGGCGCTGACCTCGATCTCCTTTTTAAACATCGCTACGGGGTATCAAATACAAACCGCTGTGCTGAGGGTGTGTCGCCAGATGATGAGTTCCGGATTGTGCAAACCAGGCCCACTTTGACGAACCCGGCTGGGAAGCACTATTTTAATATTTCGCTCGATAGGAATTTCATCCTCTTGCGGCAGTTCGGAGCGTATCAGGTGTTCGAACGTGGCTAATCCAGACCCCTTTCCTGTACGGCTTCGCGTGATAGGACCCCATCGTGAAAGGATTATTCCATGTCAGTCATTGAATCCGAATTGCAAGCAACCAAATTGCAACCTATAGCCGATATTTCGGTTATCCGTATCGAGCCTTCTCGTAGCTGGCTGGCTGTCAATTTGCCGGAGCTCTGGGCCTACCCTGAACTGCTATATTTTCTGGTCTGGAGGGATGTAAAGGTACGCTACAAGCAAACGGTGATTGGCATCGGTTGGACAATTCTTCAGCCTTTGACGACCATGGTGATCTTTACCGTGATCTTTGGCAATTTTGCCAAGATTCCCTCAGATGGCTTGCCGTATCCCGTTTTTGCTTACACGGCCCTGTTGCCCTGGGACCTCTTTGCAAATGCTCTAAACCGCTGCACCGTTAGCCTCACAGGGAGTGCAAACCTCATCACGAAGGTTTATTTTCCACGGCTTATTGTGCCAGCCTCTGCTATCATTTCTGGAATTATAGATTTCGCAATAGCCTTCGTGTTTCTCCTGGGAATAATGCTGTGGTTTCACATTGTGCCCACGTGGGGCGCGATCGCTTTACCCATTTTCTTGCTCCTGGCTCTGATGACGGCCTTAGCTGTCGGACTTTGGCTCTCAGCCCTCAACGTTAGGTATCGAGATGTGGGCCATGCCATACCATTTTTAATCCAGATTTGGATGTTTCTCTCTCCCGTGGCTTACCCGGTCAGCCTAGTTCCGGAGAAATGGCGGCTATTGTATAGCCTGAACCCTATGGTGGGAGTCATTGAAGGCTTCCGCTGGGCCCTACTCGGTAAGGAAAGCCCCGACTTTAAGCTGATCGCCGTAAGCACTGCCGTAGTGGTTGCCCTTCTTCTTGGCGGTCTTGTCTATTTTAAGCGAATAGAACGGACCTTTGCGGATGTGGTGTGAGGGGCAGCCATGAGTAACGTCGTAATCCGAGTCGAGAATCTCTCAAAGCAATATAAGATCGGGGCGGCAAAACATCGCCACGACACCCTTCGGGACCACCTTGCAGAGAGTTTCAAGTCGCTGTTTGGTCGTGATGGTCGCCGGTCCTCTGTCAGCGGTCCTGAGGATACTATCTGGGCCCTCAAAGAAGTCTCGTTCGAGGTTAAGCACGGCGAGGCAATGGGCTTTGTTGGCCACAACGGCGCCGGAAAAAGCACGCTGCTAAAAATACTTTCGCGCATCACCGAGCCAACCGCTGGCTTTGCTGACATTCGCGGCCGCGTGAGTTCGCTGTTGGAAGTCGGCACGGGTTTTCACGCCGAGCTGACCGGGCGGGAGAACATCTACCTGAACGGAGTTATTCTGGGCATGAAGAAAGCAGAGATCAATCGAAAGTTCGACGAAATCGTGTCGTTTGCTGAGATCGAAAAGTTCATAGACACGCCGGTGAAGCGTTACTCCAGCGGGATGTACGTCCGCCTTGCCTTTGCGGTCGCGGCTCATCTTGAGACGGAGATTCTGCTGGTCGACGAAGTGTTGGCGGTGGGCGACGTGGAGTTTCAGAAAAAATGTCTGGGGAAAATTGGAGAGGTCGCAAAGCAAGGTCGAACCGTGCTTTTCGTGAGTCATAGCATGGCTACGGTGCTGAATCTTTGTTCGCGCGCGATCCTCTTGCGCTCTGGGCAGTTAGTGCATGATGGTCCTGCCGAGTCGACGATCAAAAATTATCTAGCGTATCATTCCTCGAAAAGCGCGCAGGCATTCGACAATAACCCCGAGCGATCCGGCAACGGAGTCGTTCAGCTCGTCGGCGCACGAATTCTCAACGAGGTCAACCAAGCCGCCTCTCATCTCGTCGCAGGGAGAGCCGCGTCGTTTGAGTTTCGATACAAAAACATGACCGGCGAGCGCCGGAGGACAAATATCTTGTTCGCGATCTATAATCAGCTCGGGGTGGCCGTGAGCTGCTTCGATTTTTCGCTCAGCTATGGTCTTGTCGAGCGACTGGGGAGCGGCGGTGTCTTCACTTGCCATATTCCTAATCTTCCGCTCCCGATCGGCCAGTACTACGTCAATATCAAGCTGGAGGTGAACGGAGAGGAGGCCGATCTTGTTCCAAATGCGTTGGTATTCGACGTCGATAATTCAAATTTTTTTAAGAGCGGGCAAACACCGCAACTACGATTCTGCAGTTGCTTGATCCAGCATACCTGGACCCAGGAAACGGAGCCGGAGCCCGAGCCGGGCTTAACTACGCGCTCAATAGGCGAAAACTAACCCTCCGCGTCTCTGCATTCTGAAAGACGGGGCCGACCTCTTTCGACACCTGAGGTCTCATTTTTTCCTGCGTGGCCGGGTTACAAATTATGAAGAGTCAAAAACCGCACCAGTAAGCATATAAAGGAGGACACACAATGCCAAATTTTTACGACGAGTGGTTAGCAGTAAGCGACCGGATTCAGGAGCAGTTCCGTCAATCGCCAATGATCGCCCATGACCGAAATATCGAGTGGGTACGGACGCGGCAGGATGCGCGAGTCAAGTTAATGGTCAGCAATGAGTTGGGCTTCCCCACCATGGGAACCTGCGTTCTTAAGGCCGAGATCCCCGTGGGTTGGCATACGGGCAAGCACGTGCATGGGGAAGAGTCGATCCATATTCTCAAGGGAGAGGGATTCAGCATCGTCGATGGTCGGCGTTTTAATTGGCATACGGGCAGTACGCTGCAGATCCCGTATCGGGCGGCGCATCAGCATTTTAACATCGGGAACGAGCCGGCACTTTATCTCTCGGCCATGTGTTTTCCACTCGAGGCATTCGTCAAGCTCGCGCGCCTCGATCAACTCGAGGACTGCGGCCCGAACGACCCCGCTATGCTGGCCGCAGTGCCATGTGAAAAATCACAGTACCTGAGCGAGGACCGTCGAGTGGTGATCCATCTGGAGCAGGCGCCGACCGATTTCTCCTTTCATCCGCTGCGCCACCTGGCTTCTGTTCAGAAGCAGCACGACGTGACCCGCTACCTAATAGTGCCGAAGAACGGCTTCAAGGCGACCAGCGTGGCCATGACGTTCATCTTCGAGGACCCACCCTACCACCACAGCGGACGTCACAAGCACCTCGAGGCGATGATCTACATCCTGGAAGGCGAGGGTTACAGTGAGGTCCAAGGGCGCGACGAGCGCTGGGGGGCAGGTGATGTACTGCACGTGCCGCCGGCGATGTTCGAGCACGAGCACTTCAACAATAGCCCTAACATGGTCAAGCAACTGCGTATTCAATTCGGCATCCGCTTCTGGTTCACCGATATCTGGCCCGAGGGCTACACCGCGCAACGGATCCACGATGAGTTCGGCCAGCCCATCGTCGCTGGTGCGATCGAGCGCGTGACCGCGGGCTGATCATCGCCACGCGAAACCCGCGCCCCGGCGTTGGCACGACGGCAGCGAGAAGAACGACAAAAATTACATCCATGAGAACTAGGTGTTCGGGAGTCGGAGGCTAGTCGATGTGTGGCATAGCAGGAATTATCGATCCGACTCTAAGCCGTAACAGGGGCGACTGCCTGTTAAGAAAGATGCTCGAATCCATACGGCATCGGGGTCCGGATAATTCCTCGACCTGGGTCGATATGCCGGTGCTCTTGGGGCACAACCGTTTAAGCATCATCGATCTCAGTGATGACGCTAACCAGCCCATGGAATTTGAGGATTTAGTGATTGTTTACAATGGCGAGGTCTACAATTATCTGGAGATACGCGATGATCTCGTAAAAAAAGGATATCGGTTCAGGACCCAATCCGATACCGAGGTGGTTTTGGTGGCGTATAAGGAATGGGGAAGCGACTGTGTTGACCGCTTTCTAGGGATGTGGGCTTTTGCAATCTGGGACAAGACGAAGAAGGAATTATTCTGCTCGCGCGATCGATTCGGCATTAAACCGTTTTACTACATCCACCAGGGCGACAAGTTTTATTTCGGCTCGGAGTACAAACCGCTTAAGTTGTCTCCGCTATTCGACAATAAGCTTAATTATGCACAGATCAACCGCGGCCTCTTGCTGGAACTCGTTTCCTATCGGGACGAGACTTATTTCAAATGCTTAAAGATCTTGCCCGAGCGATGCAATTTGGTTTTCAAAGCCGGAAAGGTATCCGTAGCGCAATACTGGGACCTCGACCCATCAAAGAAATTCCGCGGGACTTTTGAAGATAAGAAACGCCGTTTCCTCGAACTATTTCGCGACAGCGTTAAGTTGCACATGCGGAGCGACGTTGCGATCGGTGGTTCTCTAAGCGGCGGATTGGATAGCTCCGCCATAGCATCCGTTGTCGGAAGCGACCACCCTGGAGTCCCCTACAAAACTTTTACCATTTACTACAACGGCAAAGGCCAGGTGGACGAGCGGCCCTGGGTCAACGAGGTGCTCAGGACCTATCCTAATATGGATCCCGTCTACTGTTCGCCTTCGGATGATGAGATCGCCGCTTCTTATGAGCACGCGATGAGGTCCCATGACACGCCGATGCCGCGTTCGTCGGTGATTTCTTATTACTTTTTGATGAAAGCCGCCGCTCAGCACAGAATTAAAGTTATGCTGGACGGCCAGGGGGCAGATGAATACCTTGCCGGATATTTGTCATCCTTTGAACGATTGATCGGTGGCTATCTGAGAAATCTAAATATCGCAAAGGCGCTCGAAACACTCCGATGTTATGCCGTCCGGCGCAATAGTGGCCGTCGCTACATGGCTCGGAAGGGCTTGCTTTCCGCGGTAAAAAGAGAGCGGGATCTGTATGTCGACGATTTTCTCAGCGATCGCTTAGCCGTCGGTTTCGACAACGATCTTGAATTCGAACTGAAACGGTTCCATGGTTCGCGGCTGAAACAGCACTTATATCATCTGCTGTTTACGACGTTTACGCCGTCGCTGCTGCATTATGAAGACCGTATCTCGATGGCATTTTCGATTGAAAACCGAGTGCCGTTTTTGAACCACCGTCTGATTGAATTTGCCCATTCTTTGGCGGACGAAGATTTGCTCTCTCTCGGACAGACAAAATACATCTTACGGGCTTCGCTAAATGGACGTTTGCCCCAAGCGATAGCCGATAGGACCGATAAACAAGGTTTTGTCGGAAACGAGATCCATAGCTTGTTGCGAGGCCCTTTGAGGAACTTGCTGGAGGCGCCGTTCTCGTTTGATCGATTGAACATGTTGAATCCCGACAAAACCAAGGACCTGATTCGGAATTTCAAGAACGGGGATAACACCCAAGCGCTCATGGTATGGCGGCTTGCGGTAACGAACGATTGGATACAAAAACAATAGTTCAGTTCAATAGAACATATGACAGGTACAGGAGTGCAGTCATGAGTGATTATCATATAGCCGGCCAAAAGATTTCGCAGGAGCGACCCTCTCCGTGGGGCCGACATCTGCAGCGAGGCGCAAGCTGTCTGGAAGACGTTGAGCAATCGGTGCCGGATCGTTTTGAAAGAGTAGTCGCGCTGTACCCTGACCGGTTGGCGATCAAGACCGCCAAACACGCGTTAACCTATGACGCGTTGAACAAAGCTGCTAATCGTGTCGCGCGTGTGGTGTTGGAAAAAAGCCGTGACAGTGACACACCGGTGGTTGTTGTATTCGATCACGACGCGCCGATTGTCGTGGCTATCCTCGCCGTCCTTAAGGCGGGCAAAACCTGTGTCGTGCTCGATCCTTCCTATCCTGAGCAACGGGCGGCTCATATCATCGAGGATTCGCAGGCGACCCTCATTCTGACAAATAGCAAGAACCTTCCCCTGGCCCATAAGTTTGCTCAGCCTGGCCATCAACTATTCAACATCGACGAAATCGACTTGAATGTTCCCGCTGAGAACTTGGGCCTTTGCATTTCACCCGATGCTTTCGCCTTTATTCTTTATACCTCAGGCTCCACCGGACAGCCGAAGGGCGTTATCCAGAACCATCGCAACGTCATCCATAACGCGCTCAGGTACGCCACCGGGTGTCGCATCGCTTGGAAAGATCGAGTGACTCTTTTCGCGTCTTTCGGAACCGGTCAAGGCACACCTACGGCCTTCAGTGCATTGCTGAGTGGCGCGGCTCTCTATCCGCTCCATGTCAAACAAGAAGGAGTGGCCGATCTGGGTCGTTGGTTGCGCACGGAAGAAATCACAATCTACATTTCCACGCCTTCGCTCTTTCGGAGTCTTGTAGGCACTCTCACCGGACAAGAAGAGTTTCCCAAGCTGCGTACAATCAGGCTCGGCGCCGAGCAAATCCGCAAAAGCGATATCGAACTCTACAAGAAATATTTTTCTGAAGAGTGCCTGTTGGCGCTATTTCTCTCGGCTACGGAAGCCGGGAATCTTTGCCAATACTTTGTCGACAAGGCAACGGAAATTCCGGGTGACACTGTACCTGCGGGCCGTCCCGTTGACGGCATAGATATCTTGTTGCTCGACGACAGCGGAAAAGAAGTCGGACTAAATGAGATAGGCGAAATTGTCGTCAAGAGCCGCTTTATTTCACCAGGTTATTGGAGAAATCCGGAGCTTACACAAGCCGTCTTCTTGCCCGACGGAGATAAACGTCTTTACCACACCGGAGATCTGGGCCGTCTATTGGCGAACGGTGAACTCGAGCATCTCGGGCGGAAAGACTTCCAGATAAAAATCAGAGGTTACCGGGTTGAGGTCGCCGAAATCGAATCGGCGCTGCTTCAACTCGATCAGGTCAAAGAAGCCATCGTCGTCGCAGTGAAGAGCGGCAATGGCGATGCCGAACTCGCCGCCTACGTCGTGCCTACCGGGCGGCCCGCTCCCCGAGCCGGCGAATTGCGAAGGTTGCTGAAGGAGAAATTGCCCGATTACATGATCCCGGCATCGTTTGTCGTGCTGGAGGCCTTTCCGCTCAATCCCACCGGTAAAGTGGACCGGCAAGCACTCCCGCTTCCGACGAAGGACATGACCGAGCGGGACGTCGACTTCGTGCCTCCCTACAGCACGATCGAGCATCAGTTGGTACAGATTTGGGAAGGGCTTCTCGGAGTCCGGCCGATCGGGCTGCGTGACAGCTTTTTCGACTTAGGCGGCCATTCCCTCCTTGCCGCACAAATGATGCACCAGGTCGAGCAGGTTTGCGGCCAGAAGATTCCGCTTGCGACTCTGCTCGCAGGCCCAACCATCGAGCATTTGGCGAAAGCGCTGGTACAGCAGCGGGCCAAAGACAATGATTCCTTGTTGGTCCAAGTCCAAGCAGGCGGCGCTAAGCAGCCTCTCTTTTTCTTGCATGGGGATCTGTCGGGAGGAGGGTTTTATTGCTTAAATTTGGCCCGTGCTTTGGGAGAGGACCAACCTTTTTACGTCCTTACTCCGCATGGCATCGATGGCGGCCCAATTCCACCGACCATCGAAGAAATCGCGATGTCCTTCATCGCAATGATCCGCGCTGTTCAGCCGCAAGGACCTTATCTCCTGGCAGGTCTCTGCAAGGGCGGAGTGATAGCGTATGAAATGGCTCGAAAACTCGAGCGGCAAGGAGACAAGGTCGATCTCGTCATCATGGTTGGCTCTACTGGCTGGAATACCCATTTTCAACTTCTTCACGTCCTGGTTTCCGCCGTCGGATTTTTCTTTGGTGTGACACCCGGAGAGCGAGCGCGCCTGTTCCTCGCGTCACGCGATCGCCTGGCCAACATCCATAGTTTTTACCGATACTCGCTCTGGCAAATTCTCTGTATCGCTCACAAAGTCGCTTTTTTGATTAAACGCCGCACCGATAAAAGCACCGCCGTCGATTCCATCGGCCCACAATACTCTAAGCCGCTAGGTGGCCCTTACCGGACACAGCTCGGCGGTTATGTCCCGGGGCGATACTCCGGTCGCGTGGAATTATTCTGGGCCGATGAAGAATGCGCGAGACATCCGTTCTCGCCGCTTCTGCGCTGGAAACAACTGGCTGATGGCACTTTGGCATGGGGCCGGTTGGCGACGCGGTTGGAGATTCTGCGCCGGAACCAACTGGCTGATCCTACTTTGGGATGGGGCAGGGTGGCGAAGGCGTTGCGGGTTCATATTCTGCCAGGTGTGACAAACACATCGATTACCACAGATGTGAAACTCTTGGCCGAGCAGATGAAGGCTTGTCTGAAAGAGGTGCAAGCAAGTAAATCATTTTCATCCGGATTCTAACGCGATGTTCTCGCATCTCTTGTGACAGGCCTTGGCGGGCGGCGTGGACGGTTTGTCCAACTCTCGCCCATCGATCTCGCTTTCCACGATCCCTCTATTCTCAGATTATTAAGAACACCGTAGCGAGCTACAAATTGAAAATTGTCTTCTGTACTAGGGATTCTGGTTATCTTAGCGGCGGACATAACACGTGGCTTGCCGGCTTTCTGCCCGATCTCCGCCGGCGTGAGATCGAGTCACGGGTGTTGTGCTTTACTTTATCGCATAGGGAACCAATTCCCACGGTTCTTCCACTCCGCGAGGCTGGATTTAGCTTCACCATACTTTCTGAGGAAGAAAAGAAATATACGGAGGAACGGGTTCGCTGGATTCTCGAGCGGCTGGCGGAGGATCCGCCTGACGTATTTGTGTCCAATGCCGTGATTCCGGCAGCATATTACGCAGGACTGTGGCTCCGAAAAGCTGGTATTCCCACTGTAGCGATATGCCATGGGGGAGGGATGTATGATCGTTACCCCGGACTTTTAGACGAGTTTGTGTTTGGCAGAGCCGCTTATAAATTTTCGGCTTACGTCTGTGTATCAAAGTACCTGGAGCAGGATGTTCTGGAAAGGCGTCCGAAGGGAATTTTGGTCCGGAGGATTCCCTGCGGAGTCTCGATTCCAAAAGACGTGGCGAAAAAGCCAAACGGTCGGTTGCGGCTTGCGTACTTCGGACAACTGGTTGAGGAACGGAAGCGGGTTTCGGAACTCACTTACGCCCTGTGCCGAGCTGTGCGCGAAGTTCCCGGCACCGAAGCTCTGATATACGGCGATGGGCCGGCAACGCCCGCAGTAGAGAAGATAATTCGTGAAAACGGCGATGGTTTGCCAGTTCGGTTAGTAGGCAAAGTGGACAAGGATCAGGTCCAGAGGCATCTTCTGGAGTGCCATGCGGTGGTGCTTCTGTCAGATCATGAAGGGCTCGGCCTTGCGCTTGTTGAAGGCATGGCTTGCGGTGTCGTTCCGATCGGCCTGCGAGGAGCACCGGGTGTCACCGAATTCGTGCGGGATGATGTTACGGGTATCCTGGCAGCTGACCGGGGTGATGATTTTGTGGCTGCGGTTCGGCGGTTGCGACAAGATCAGTTGCTTTGGGAGCGACTGGCGTGCTCAGCCCGTGCTCATGTGGAAACTGAGTACTCCGAAGAGACATGCGCCGCTCGCTGGCAAGAGCTTTTCCACAAACTCGTAACTAGTAGCGGTCCACGAAAGCCGCTTCGCATTCCGCGGCGGCTGCATCTACCGCCGGTCCATCCCACTTTAGACGTGATGGATACCCGGGTCCTTCGTCCCCACCAGCGACTAATTGGACGAGCACGGCGTTTTGTGAACCGGGTGAAAAACGACTGTCTATCGATTTTTGGGCCTCAATAGAGCTACTTTGATCACCGAACACTCCTCGTCTGTCCGCCGTTTCATTAGTCGGCTGATATAAATCTGACCCCTGCGCCTTTAAACGCGAGATCTTTGTCTTGTCCTTGCGGGAATGTTTTTTGCTTGTTGCGATCCTAAAGGAGATACGTAATGTAGACGTATAAATAAAATGAAGGTTACATTCTGTACTAGGGAATCTGACAATCTCAGCGGTGGACAGAACACGTGGCTCTGCCGGTTTGTGCCCGAGCTTAACCGGCGTGGGATAGAATCGCGGGTCTTATGCTTTACTTTGTCACGTGAAAAAGAACTGCCCACAGTCCGTTCACTTCGCCAGGCTGGGATTGACTGCACGACATCTTCTGACGAAAAAAAAAAATATACGGAGCAGCGGGTTCAATGGATTCTCGAACAGTTGGCGGAGGATCCCCCTGACGTGTTTGTGTCCAATATGGTGATTCCGGCAGCATACTACGCGGGCAGATGGCTACGAGAAGCTGGTATTCCCACTGTAGGGATATGCCTCGTTGGAGTGGATCATTTTCTTTATCCCGGACTTTTAGAACAGTTTGTGTTTGGCAAGGCCGCCGATCAAGTTTCGGTCTTCGTCTGCGTATCCAAGTATCTGGAACAGGATGTTCTCGAACGGCGTCCCAAAGGAATTTTGGTCCGGAGGATTCCTTGTGGGGTTCCGATTCCAGAAGACGCGGCGCGAAAGCCCAACGGCCGGCTGAGGCTTGCTTACGCAGGGCGACTGGCGGAGGAAGCAAAGCGGATCTCCGAATTAACGCGTGCCTTTTGTCGAGCGGTGCGAGAGGTTCCGGGCACCGAAGCTGTGATCTACGGCGACGGCGAGGAGCGTGCCGCGGTGGAGCATATACTTCGTGTAGAGGGCGAAGGTTTGCCGGTTCATCTAGCCGGCCCTGTAGAAAACGATCAGATCTCGAAACACTTGTTAAAGTGCCATGCCGTGGTCCTTCTGTCGGATTGGGAAGGGCTTGGTCTTGGTCTTCTTGAAGGGATGGCTTACGGTCTGGTTCCCATTGGTCTTCATCATGCGCGTGGTGGGGCACCGGAATTAATTAACGACGGCGTAACGGGCGTATTGGTAGACGATCGAGGTGATGGATTTGTAGCTGCGGTTCGGCGACTGCGGGAAAATCCGGCGCTTTGGGAGCGATTGGCGCGCTCAGCCCGCGCTCACGTGAAAACTGAGTACTCTGAAGAGAGGTGCGCCACTCGCTGGCAGGAGCTTCTGCTGGGGCTAGTTAATAGCTGTACATCTCGGAAGCCGCTCCGGATTCCGCGGCGGCTTGATCTACCCCCTGTCCATCCTGCCTTGGCTGTGATGGATGATCGTGTCTCTCGACCCCATCAGCGACTGATTCGACGAGCACGGCTTTTTGTGAGCCGGGTGATGAGACATAGCCGACGCAAAGTCGCGAGCTAAGATCATCGTGATGAAGTACGAGTTACTTTAGGAATTCAAGGGAGTTAACCATCTCATGCCTAAGATCAACGGGCTGCCGCCGGATTGGCAGCGCGATGAATTTATGGGACTTAATGTCGCGAAAGATCGGGCGGCACACCAGATAGTCGATGATCCTAAAATATTCGAGGATCCGCTGGCGCTTCGGATAATCGGCGCGGAGGCCGAGTCGAGGCTGCGATTGAGTTTCGCAAAATTTCAGAAAGCGGAGGAGTCCGCTTTTCGTGCCGCCGTTGCGGTGCGCAACCGCTACGCCGAAGACGAATTGGCGCGGTCCATCCAGAGAGGCGTTCGCCAATACGTAATTCTGGGCGCAGGCCTGGACACGTTTGCCTATCGAAACCCTTTCCCTAACCTGCGCGTCTTTGAAGTCGATCATCCGGCCACCCAGGCGTGGAAGCGCAGTTGTCTCGAGAAGGCGGCCATTCCCATCCCGGCAACGGTAAGCTACGTTGCCGTTGATTTCGAAAGAGAGAGGTTGGCGGATGCGCTCAGAAAATCGGGCTTCAATAGCGAGGAGCTTGCTTTGGTCTCCTTTATCGGAGTCGTGCGATACTTAAGGCGAGAAACACTGCTAGGGGTTTTGAGTTCCATTGTGTCATCGATGCGGGCAGAGAGCGAGGTCGTTTTCGACTTTGCTCCCCCCTCTCAGCTGGAACGGCTCCGAGAACTGGCTGAGGAAGTCATTGTAAATCGGAGGTCCAGGAACAGCCGTTTCCGGCCGACTTACTTGGATGTGGCGCCGCTCACACGCGACCTCAAGCGAATCGGATTTGCCGATGTGCAGCTTGTCGCACCGAAGGAAATTAATGCGCGATACTGCAAGAATCGCACGGATGGGCTCCTAATCCGGAACCGAATGCATCTGATAAAGGCGCGCGTTTGAAAAACTATCCGCTCGCTCACGCGGCCTGACCCTATCAGACGTGTTTACCCTGTTACTATCCTTTACGTCTATGCTCAAAAGCTTGCTGGCACATCCGCTGACCAGGAACTTGGATATCGATGACCCACGGACTACGCACCTACGGCGAAAGATTATCCAGGAGAAGAGCTTCTTGCATCAGGTTTACCAGGAATGGTATCGAGCGATCGTCATCGCCTTGCCGCCTGGTGAAGGCGCCGTGCTGGAATTGGGAGCGGGCGGCGGATTCATGAGCGATTTTGTTCCCAAACTGATCACGTCGGAGCTATTTTATTGTCCTAACATCCGAGCGGTGTTAGATGGATCGTGTTTGCCGTTCGTAGCCAAATCTTTACGCGCCATCGTGATGACCAATGTGCTGCACCATCTGCCTCGAGTGAGACTTTTTTTTTCTGAGGCAACTCGCTGCGTGCGATCAGGTGGAGTGGTGGTAATGATCGAGCCATGGGTTACTCCCTGGTCGCGGTTTGTCTATACCCGGTTACACCACGAACCCTTCCACCCCGAAGCTCCATCGTGGGAACTTCCAACCAGCGGTCCCCTTTCCGGTGCAAATAACGCACTGCCCTGGATCATTTTGTCCAGGGACAGAGTAAAATTTGAGCAAGAGTGGCCTCACTGGCGGATTGAAATGATTGAGCCCATCATGCCCTTTAGTTATCTGCTTTCCGGCGGGGTATCTCTCCGAGCTCTCATGCCCGGCTCTAGCTTCGGGTTATGGAGGCAGCTCGAAAATGTCATTGGCCGTTGGGCAAATCAACTGGCCATGTTCGCAAAGATTGTACTGCGGCGTGTTGATTAGCCCGCCTAGGCTTATAATTTATTGATCTTTAATTTTGCAGCGGGCAAATCGATGAGAAATGGACGATAGCCGGTCTGGCACGGGTAAGCCCGTCGATCCATACCTGCTCCTAGGATCGTGTGGATGCCGGCTTTAAGCCGACGGAAATTCGAAAGGCCACAAATATGAAAGCACTTGTTACTGGTTCCGGTGGTCTTATTGGCTCTGAGTGTGTCCGTTTGCTTTGCCGCGAGGGATGGCAAGTCATTGGCATCGACAACGACATGCGTCGCCAGTTCTTCGGCGACCATGGAACTACTCTTCCCGTGGTCAAAGATCTCGTGCACTCTTTTCCAAGTTACTGCCACTCCAATCTGGACATAAGAGACCGACAGAGTATCCGAGACATCTTCAAATCAGAATGTCCGGATTTTATCATTCATACGGCGGCACAACCATCTCACGACAGGGCCGCTTCCATCCCGTATGATGACTTTGATGTCAACGCCGTAGGGACCATGAACCTTTTGGTCGCTGCGCGAGATTTTTCCCGAGAGTCGCCTTTTTGCTTCACCAGCACCAACAAAGTCTACGGCGATCGGCCTAACTATCTGGAGCTTATCGAACTCGATAAGCGTTACGACTACTCCGACGGGAGGGCTGGTATCGATGAAACCATGTCGATCGATAACTGCCTGCATTCCGTTTTTGGCGCCTCGAAAGTAGCTGCTGATGTAATGTGCCAGGAGTTCAGCCGCTACTTTGAAATGCCGATCGGTGTGTTCCGAGGAGGATGCCTGACTGGACCCCAGCACGCTGGCGTGGAACTGCACGGCTATTTATCCTATATCATTGATTGTGCAATCACCGGACGCGAGTACACGCTCTACGGATACAAAGGCAAACAGGTTCGCGACCAGATCCACAGCTACGATGTGGCTCAACTCTTCCTCGCTTTTTTTCGTAAGCCGTGCTTTGGCGAGGTGTTCAATCTCGGAGGTGGACGGAGCAATAGCATTTCTATCTTGGAGACAATCGATCTACTTGCCGAGTTCGGATTTTGTCTCCGTTACAAATACAAGGATCAGAACCGGATGGGTGATCACATATGTTATATTTCGGACCTCACGAAGATTCAGACTTTTTTCCCCAGTTGGAGACTGACCTACGATCTCCCCAGCATTATCTCTGAAATGATTGACTGCCGCTTGCGCCAGAAAGCACAGGTCGTATCTCCGTTCTCCCAGGCTCTATAAAGCTCCTACTTGAGACCAGACTAGTTCCGCCACGATCCGATCAAAATTGGATTCGGCCTGAGAGGGCAATATCCCATGAGCACGGTTTCGGTTTCTTATCCGAAGCATGTTTCGAATACGCGATCCACTAATGTGGCGCCGCATCGGGACTTGATGTGCGGTCAGCAAAGCCGGGTACAGGCTTTTTATGATGAGCTTGGGGCAGACCGCGAGCAGTGGATCGCCCGCAGCCGCTACTATTACGCAGCGCTGCAGCGATTGTTGCAGTTCATTGTGCCGCCCGGAAAGCGAGTTCTCGATATCGGCTGTTCCAATGGCGATCAACTCGCGAGCCTCCGACCGTCGCTCGGTGTAGGCATTGATCTGAGTGAGCGCATGTTGAACCTCGCTCGGAACAAGCATTCAGAATTGGAACTCTACCAACAGCCGGCCGAGCAATTGTTACTGACGGCTCACGAGGTCCGCGACGGCCGTGGCGGTTTCGATTTCATCACTATGGTCAATGTGGTGGGAGAGTTTGCCGACGTGCTGGCGGCATTCAAGCGCCTACGACCCCTAGTGCGAGCCGACACGCGACTGGTTATCGTGTATTACAACTATCTCTGGGAGCCTCTGATGAAGCCGGCGGCTCAACTCGGTTTGAAGCTTAATAATCCGACGCAGAACTGGTTGTCGCTTGAGGACCTCCGAGCCTTTCTCCGCCTGGCGGGCTTTGAGGTGGTCAAGACTGGGGCGCGCATGCCATGCCCCAAGTACATTCCTGGAATCGCCGAGCTCCTGAACAACGTCCTTGGCCGCTTACCGCTATTGAATCGACTCGGCTTTATTCACTTCTTGGTGGCGAGACCGGAGATGCCGTTACCAAAGCCCCCAGAGACATATTCTTGTACTGTGGTCGTGCCGTGCAAGAATGAGGAGGACAACGTTCCCGCGCTCCCTGCGCGTGTCCCAGAGATGGGGGCATTCACGGAGATTATTTTCGTCGATGACAATAGCACGGATGCAACCATCGAGCGAATTCGCGAGACGATTGCTGCTCATCCAAATCGATGCATTAAACTTGTTTCGGGCCCAGGTCGAGGCAAGGCCTCCGCAGTCCGAGCTGGACTTGCCCATGCCGCCGGCGACGTGCTCATGATTCTGGACGCCGACATGACGGTGATGCCCGAAGATCTTCCGATGTTCTTTCATGCGATCACGGAAAACAAAGGAGAGTTTATTAACGGTACCCGCATGGTCTATCCGCTTTCGCGGGATGCCATGCGAACGGCCAACATCATTGGGAACAAAGCGTTCGCCATCGTCTTTACCTTCCTCTTGGAGCAACGGGTTACAGACACCCTGTGTGGCACCAAAGTAGTCATGCGACAGAATTATGAAAAGATCCTGGCGACGCGAGACCACTTCGGCGATATTGACCGCTGGGGCGATTACGATTGGATCTTTGGTGCGGCAAAGAACAATCTCAAGATTGTCGAGCTGCCCATTCATTATGTCGAACGCACCGCTGGAGTGACGAAAATGACGAAACGGTTAAAGAACGGTCTGATCATGTTGAAGATGTGTTGGGTCGCGTTACTCAAGCTCAAGATCGCCTGAAATGGGACACGTTCCTCTACTGGTCACTAAGGACCTATATCGTGAGCGTAGGGAAGCCCTTCAAACTAGGGGATAGGCTCGTGATGGCTTTAGATCGTTAATCACAGGGATGATATTCGACGTCTACCAGCCAATGAGACATTCTGGGTGTACACCTCAGACAGCGGGAGCTGCCGAATGCGGTGATGGAAGCGACGGCATCGCGGACGGGCAGTGGTCCGCAAATTTGCGAAAGAGTGTCCCGACTGGCAATTGAGTTGATTAAGCCAATCATGTTTTTTCGCCAGCTGCTTTCTTGCGACGTCTCGCCGCGTAGTCTTCCTCTTGGCTGGAGCTTCGGAATAATTCCGGATTACTGGCATCCGCTCTTAGAATTCAAACTGATTTAATACCGGTCTCTATCCGTTTTTGAGCCTCAATGGAGATACCTTGTTAGTGAATATTTGTTGCCTGTCCACCGAGAGGACGATGCGGAAATCTGGGATGACAAAACTTTCGATTCTGCTCGGGGCAATTCTACTTGCCTTTGCCTGTTCGCTCTTATTGGTGAGTTCGACATTGTTCTTCCTCGGCGTGCCGATCTCGTGGTTTCACGTTCCGGTCGCCGCTATGATGGCGGCCGGCTTCGGCTGGTGGGCCGTGAACTATTATTTTCAACACGACCGAGTCCGCGTGTTTGGAATAGTATTCGGGTCAGCCGTCATCTCGTTTTTTTTGTTTGCAATACTCAGTAGCAGGATCTACGACCTCTCGTGGGATGGCCAAACCTACCATGCGGAGGCAATTGTGCAGCTCGCAAACGGATGGAATCCCTTCCGTGACGCAGCGCCACCCGGACTCGTTCTTCACAAAAATCCATGGTTCTTTCCCATTTACCTGACCTTTTTCCCAAAAGCTCCCTGGATTTGCGCTGCGGCGCTATACAAACTCAGCGGGAGTTTTGAGTCTGGTAAAGCCTTTCATCTACTGCTGATATTGGCATGCTTCCTGTTTTCTTTTGCGGCACTTTCAACCTTCCGGAGCATCAAATGGCAGTGGAGACTGATCCTTAGCTTGCTCATTGCCTTCAACCCGGTGAGTGTTTGTCAGATGTTTACATATTACGTCGATGGGCAGCTTTCCTCATTGCTAGCGATCACCATCGCCCTGCTGATTCTAGTTTATCGTCGTCCTGACCCAGTCTTGAAAGTCGTGCTGACGCTAGCAGTAATCCTGATGATCAATGTGAAGCTGACAGGCGCGCTGTACGTGTCCATCGTTACCGGTGGTTATTGGTTGTTTTATGCTGTTGTTAGGAAGGCGCACCGTGCCGAAGTTGCAGGGTGGCTCATGGCCGGAGGAATTCTAGGTGGTGCGTTTGTCGGCTTCAGTCCGTATGTGACTCAATTCATCAACCAATTCATCGCAACAGGCAATCCATTCTACCCCTATGCCGGCTGGACCTCTGTGGTCGGATTCGAATCGGCCGAAATATTCGGAAATAATATGGATCGCGTGGGCAGATTAGCGGTCTCGTTGTTTTCGAAATCTGAAGTTGTTCCAAGCGCCCGATTCAAGCTCAAACTGCCTTTCAGGTTTACATTTGACGAGATCCAAGCATTTGCCTTCCCAGACGTGCGTATGGGTGGATTCGGGCCGTTGTTTAGCGGAGCAATAGTACTGTCCGTTGCTATTCTTATCGCGCTTTTCTGGAAATATCGCTGGCGACTGCTCTGTTCAGCTCATCTACTCGTCTTGATGAGCCTGATTTGCATCAGCGCGCTGTTTTTTTCAGAAAGCTGGTGGGCACGATACGCGCCTCAGCTCTGGATGCTGCCTTTGGTCACGGCAATTCTCGGACTGGTGATTACCCACCGGGGAGCATGGCGCGGGCTGACTGTTGCTCTGCTCCTGCTTTTGGTCGCAAACAATCTATTGATCTACTTTCAGTATACGACCTATACATTGAAGAATAGCCTGCTGGCCACCTCGCAGTTGGGATCGCTCAAGAAACAGGAGGAGCCGGTATCCACAAAATTCGGCATTTTCAGTGCCATACGCTATCGCTTCGAGCGGGCAGGAATTCGCTATGTCGAAGTCGAAAACCTACCCTGCGCCAAGGACAAGCAGCAAAGAGTTATCCTCTCACCCGTGTTTATTTGTACGCCCGAGAAGACGCCTTAGTTTGGTTGTCCATTCATTCCAGAGGCTGACGCAGCCGAGATTATTAAGTGCGTTAGTCCAGATTCACGATGTCAAATACGCAATAGACAAGTGCTGACGGTTCTAAATATTTTCGGCACGCGGCCCGAGGCGATCAAGATGGCACCGGTCATTATGGAGCTCGGGAGACAGTCGGACTGCGTGCGTTCCGTGATCTGCTCGGTGGCTCAGCACCGCGAGATGCTCGACCAGGTACTGAGTGTCTTTGCCATCGAACCTGACTATGACCTCAATTTGATGCAGCCCGATCAGAGCCTCTCCCAGTTGACCGCTGGTCTTTTCGCTGGCTTGGATCCCGTCGTGAGCGAGGTGAAACCGGACTGGATTTTGGCTCAGGGCGATACCACGACTGTTTTTGTTGCCGCGATGGTCGCTTTTTACCACAGAATTGCATTTGGCCACGTTGAGGCGGGCCTTCGAACCGGCGATAGAGCGAGGCCGTTCCCGGAAGAGATTAATAGGAGATTGGCAGATCTCGTTGCATCGGCTTACTTTGCGCCGACTGAAACTGCTCGCCAAGCACTGCTTCGGGAGGGATGTTGCGACCGGGATATCTACGTCACGGGCAATACAGTGGTGGATGCGCTGA
>QHOF01000351.1:0-3297 GCA_003219335.1 Verrucomicrobiota bacterium
CAACATCACGCCGCGCATGATCACCAACGCGATGCTGAAATAAATAACTAACCCGGTGACGTCGACCAGCGTTGCAACAAAGGGCGCGGACGAGGTCGCTGGGTCCGCGCCGACGCGGCGCAACACAAATGGCAACATCGAGCCTGAGAACGAGCCCCAAAGCACTACGCCGACAAGCGCAAACCCGACAGTCAAGGCGACCAGCGGCCAGTGCGGACCGTACAAACTGCGGTGAAAGTATTTTTCGCCAATGATTGACCATAGCGCCACACGCAAGATGCCGATTGCTCCCAGGATCGCGCCTAACGAGAGCCCGGCCTGAATCTCGCGCGCCGCCACGCGCCACCAATCGCGCAGCGTCACTTCTTCCAGCGCCATCGCGCGCACAATCAAGGTCGATGCCTGCGAGCCGGAATTGCCGCCGCTGGAAATGATCAATGGCAAAAACAATGCCAGCACCACGGCGCGCGCGATTTCATCCTGAAAAGTCGCCATCGCGGTCGCGGTCAACATTTCGCCCAGGAATAAAATCACCAGCCAGCCCGCGCGTTTGCGGATCATTTTCCAGAGAGAGATCCGCATGTACGGTTCGTCCAGCGCTTCCATGCCGCCGAATTTTTGGATGTCCTCGGTGGCTTCCTGTTCGGCGACGTCGAGCATATCGTCGATGGTCACGATCCCAACCAGCACGCCGCTCGAATCAACCACCGGCAGCGCGGTGCGATCGTATTTGCGAAACATATTGAGCGCGTCCTGCTGGGATTCGGTCACGTTCAACGCCACGAATGTGTGGTCGCGAAAATCGCTCACCTTTGCATCGAGCGGCCGCAGCAGAAACTCGCGGATCCGCAGGTCGTCAATGAGCTTGCCGCGATCATCGACGACGTAGATAACGTTGAGCGTCTCGCTGTCGCTGCCGTGTTCGCGGACGTAGTGGAGCACTTGTTGCACGGTCCAATCTTCTTTCACCACGATGAAATCCGGCGTCATCAAGCGGCCCACACTATCTTCGGGGTAACCGAGCAGTGCCGTGGCGACGCGGCGCTCCTGCGGCGTAAGCAATCGAATCAGCTGGCGGGCTGCTGCGCTCGGCATTTCCTCCAGCAGCGCCGTGCGATCGTCCGGCGACATTTCGTTCAGGATCGCGACCACCTGCTCGTGCGCCATCGCGCGCAGCAACTGCTGTTGCGCATCGAAATCGAGGTATTCAAAAACATCCGCCGCCAGCGCGTGCGGCAGAATCCGGAAAATGATAACCTGTTCATTTTCCGGCAAGTCAAGGATAACTTCGGCCACGTCAGCCGGCGGCCATTCACGAAATACCTCACGGAGCGCCCCGAAATTGCGGGCGTCGATCATGCTCCTGATCTCGGGTTCCAGAATCTTGCCGACCATAACTGTTGTTCGCGCGCGGCTGCCGCCGAGTTTTAACACTGCGCTTCGAAAGAAGCAACGACTCCCGAAGAAGTTAAAGAGTTAAAAAGGGTTACAAGGGTTGTCCGACTTACCGTTGTAACTCTTTTAACTTTGTAACTATTTTAACTGCTCTTCTCCGCTTTTCATTTGCCGGAAACCTGCCCTTGTCATTCCGAGCGAAAGTCGCTTGCCTCGCCGTAGCTTTATGCGGAGGCTGGGAGGAATCTTTAATTATTGTCTTAGCGGTGCCGAGTTCGTCTCTGCTTGGAATTTGCGCAAAAAAGAGTCAAGATAGCTTTTATGCCCGCAGTTGCTACAACTCCCATGATTCGGCGCGAGGTTGGTGAGGACCAGATTTGCATTCTCACGTTCGATCGCCCGGAGTCGGGCGCGAACATTTTCGATGCCGCCACGCTGGATGAACTAAATGAACATCTCGATTTCATTGAGCAGGAAGCCTCGTTGAGCGGATTGATTCTCGCCTCGGCGAAAAAATCGATCTTCGTTGCGGGCGCGGATCTCAAGACGTTGTTGAGACAGGCGCAAACGGGGGAGATGCGCGCATTCATTGCCAAAGGCCAGCAGATCTTTACGCGGCTTGCCGATCTAAAAATTCCGACCGTTGCTGCGATCCACGGCGCGTCCGCCGGCGGCGGGTACGAAGTGGCGCTGGCGTGCGATTATCGCGTCGCTTCGGATGATCCGGCGACGCGGATTGGCCTTCCCGAAACCACGCTGGGGTTGATACCGGCGTGGGGCGGGTGCACCCGCCTGCCGCGCCTCATCGGCGCTGAGAAAGCCACGCAGGTGATTTTGAAAGGCAAACTTTATTCTGCGCAGGAAGCTTTGAAGCTGGGACTGGTGGATGAACTCGCGCCGCGCGATCAGTTGATCGATCAGGCGCGCAAAAAATTGCGTGACGGAAAACGCGAAATGCAGGGGCGAGCTCCCGCGAGCCCGGCGTCGCAGGAGCCCCGCCCTCCACGGCAAGTCGGCAATCCTGCGCCAGCACGTGGGTGTGAAATCATCAGTAAAACTCTCTCAATTTCGGCCGATCAATCATTGCGGATGGAGCTGGACGCGATTGCTGATCTCGGCAAGACGGAATCCACACGAAACCTGATCCGCAATTTCTTCCTCGCGGAGAAATACAAAAAAGGACCTTCGCGAACGCCGCCCGAAAAAGTAGTGCACGCCGCTGTGATTGGAGCGGGCGTGATGGGCTCGGGCATCGCGCAATGGCTCAGCTCCCGTGGCGTCACGGTAATTCTGCGCGACATCGCTCGAGAACAGATAGACCGCGGTTTGGCGAACATTGAAAAAATCTACGCCCACGCGGTCAAGCGCGGTTTGATAACAGAGGAAAAAGCAAAGGAAGGTCGCGCCCGGATTTGTGGCTCGACCGCTCCCATGGAGTTGCGCGATGTGCGATTCGTCATCGAAGCCGCTTCGGAGAAAATGAGCGTCAAGAAAGAAGTGTTCCGCGAACTGGCGATGGAAGCCGGTCCGAAGACGATCATCGCTACCAACACTTCGGCGCTTCCGGTCAGCGAATTGGCCGAAGTGACGGTCTCGCCCGAGCACGTCATCGGTCTGCATTTTTTCAATCCAGTGAGCCGGATGAAACTAGTGGAAGTCGTCGTCGCGACGCAAACATCCGAGGAGACGCGCGATCGAAGCCTGGCGTTTGTCCGGCAGATCGGAAAATTGCCAGTGATCGTGCGCGACAGCCCCGGTTTTCTGGTCAACCGGGTTTTGTTTCCGTATTTGCTCGATGCTGCCGAGCTTTTCGAAAGCGGCTTGGACGCGGACAAGATTGACCATGCACTGGTGGAGTGGGGAATGCCGATGGGGCCGTTGCGGTTGATCGATGAAATCGGT
>QHOF01000351.1:3354-5006 GCA_003219335.1 Verrucomicrobiota bacterium
TTTGGTTGCGCGATCAGCAGATGCTGGGCCGCAAAACGGGCGCAGGTTTTTACAAATATGAAGGTAAGACGCAGACGCCTAACGAGTCGCTGGCGCAATGGCGGCGCGGCTTGCATGGTGAGCCCGAAGGCGCCGAAGGCCCAAATATCCCGCCAGACTGGCACCGCGACCCTCGCCTGCGCTTGAACGAAGAAGAGCTGGCGCACCGGCTGATCTTTTTGATGGTGAACGAAGCCGCGCGCTGCGTGGAAGAGAAAGTCGTCGACTCGCCGGAGGACTCCGATTACGGAATGATTTTGGGAACCGGTTTCGCGCCGTTCCGCGGCGGACCGTTGCGTTTCGCTGAACATTTTGGGCTGAAGAAAGTCATCGAAGAACTGGAACGGCTGGCGCAAACCGAGGAGAAATTCTCGGCGTGTGAAATACTGAAGAAGCATGCCCGCGATGGAACGGAATTTTATGAAGAGTAACACAGACATCTTGTCTGTTTGTCATGCAGGCATCCCTGCCCGCATCGGCTCCAAAGACCAGGCAAGATGCCCGTTTGACGAACAGGCTAGAAGCCTGTGTTACGCGTTATGAAATCGCCGCTCGAAGCGCCGGAAAAATCCCGCACTCGCGGAACTGAGGAAACCAGCGCGAAGTCCGCCAGTCGGACAGACTCGTCCGGTAGCGAGCCGCAAAAGCCTGCGCCCGCCACGGTCATCGACACATCGAAGATGGTCAAAGGCCAGCGCGAAGCGCTCGAGCTTGCCGAGGCCGCGCGCGATCCGCTCGAGGACCGCGGAAGTTTCGCCAGCAACCTTTTTATCGGCCGCTACGACTTCTCGCGTATTCATCCTTATCCGGCGCAAGCGCCAGAGGACCGCGCGGCGGGCGAGGAATTTCTTGGCAGCCTCCAAAAATATCTGCGCGAAAATGTCGATGCCGACGAAATCGATCGGAGGGGCGAAATACCGCAAAAGAACATCGACGATCTCTTCGCGATGGGTGCGTTCGGGGTGAAAATCCCGAAGAAGTACGGCGGCCTCGGTTTATCGCAGGTCAATTACGGACGCGCGGCGATGTTGCTGGGAAGCTGGGACGCAAATGTCACTGCGCTGGTTTCCGCGCATCAATCGATCGGCGTGCCGCAACCGTTGCTCCTCTTCGGGACTGAAGAACAAAAGAGAAAATATCTGCCGCGCGTCGCGCGCCACGAGATTTCCGCGTTCGCGCTGACGGAATGGAACGCCGGCTCGGACCCGGCGAACATGAGTCTGCGCGCCGAGCCGAATGAAGACGGGTCAGCGTACATCCTGAACGGCGAAAAACTTTGGTGCACGAATCTGATCAAGGCTGGCGTGCTTGTGGTGATGGCACGCACGCCGTCGAAAATGGTCGGCGGCCGCGAGCGAAAACAGATCACCGCGTTCATTGTCGATGTCGATTCGCCTGGACTCGAGATTGCATATCGCTGTCACTTCATGGGTTTGCGCGCGCTTTACAACGGCATCGTGAAATTCACCAACGTCCGCGTGCCGCGCGAAAACATGATCGCCAAGGAAGGCCAGGGCTTGAAGGTCGCGCTCACGACCCTCAACACCGGACGACTTACGCTTCCCGCTGCATGCACGGGTCTATCCAAGCGGTTGCTCGAGATTTGCCAGAAA
>QHOF01000352.1 GCA_003219335.1 Verrucomicrobiota bacterium
TCGGTGCAGGATTCAAGGTTCGCAATGGCAGTCGAAAGTGGCTGCACCGCCGGGTGTGTGAACGTTACTTGCCGTCTCGTCTGTTGAAGCGAAAGAAGCGGGGTTTCGCCGTAAATGTGGTGGACGATTGGTTTCGCTCGTCGCTTGACGGTGAGATTTCGGAAGTGCTCCTGGATCAAAGCTCACTTATGTTTGGTTTACTCAATCCCAAACCCGTGCGAAGACTGCTCGAAGGTCACCAGTCCGGCCGCCAGGACAACCACAAGATTCTGTTTAGCCTGGTGATGCTCGAACAATGGCTCCGTGGAAGTTGGTCGCGTCGAGAGCGGCGAATCTCTGCGGCGCAAGAAGGAATGGATGCTGGTCGCTTGGCATCTTAGGCCCAAACGCAATGGCTACCTGCGCCAACGCTAAAGTGGAAGAGATCCGCATCTGCGGTAAGACGCTCCATGTCCTGTCATCCGAGATCTGTGGTCGGAGGGTTATAGTAACGGGCAAATGGATCAGGACGGCAGAAATGAAAGATGAAGCCCTGATCGAAGGCGTGACCATAGAAGACCCTAACTCATTTATCACCAAGCTAAAGGAAAGCGACCTAACAGCCGATCTCTTTACGTTTGCACAAAGGCCACCTGACAGCACGCCAAAATATGATTATCACCGGGAATGGGATAACTGGGCGGCAATACCGACAGCTTGTTTTGAGGCCTGGTGGGAAAATCTGCCTCAGGTGTCGCGAAAGAATGTAAGGCGCGCCGCCAGGCGTGGTGTGGTCGTGAAAATCATACCGTTTGATGATAATCTGGTAAAAGGAGTCCACAGGATTTATAACAGCATCCGGGTACGAGACGGAAGGCTCTTCTGGCACTATGGGCAGGACGTTGACAGCGTAAGGCGAGCGCTTGCCACGTATCTGGACAGAAGTGAGTTTGTCGGAGCGTATTTGGGTGAGGAACTTATAGGCTTCTTGAAAATGGTTTACGTGGACGATACAGCGACGATCTTTCATATCATCTCGATGGACGAGCATTATGACAAACGACCGCAAAACGCACTGATCGCAAAAGCTGCAGAGGTGTGCGAGCAAAAGGCCATCTCGCATCTGATCTACGGAAAATTCATCTATGGCAACAAACGCCGGAGCTCGCTGGTGGAATTCAAGCGTCGGAACGGTTTCCAGCAGGTTAACTTTCCAAGGTATTACGTTCCGTTGACCCGGAAGGGCGAACTGTTTGTCCGACTGCGTTTGTACCGAGGCCTTAGCGGGTTGCTTCCAGAGCCCATTCTTTACGTAGCTTTAAGTTGTAGAGCGTGGTATTACAAAAGAATCTCCAACCTCACTTTACCACGCAATAAGTTCGCCGGTGTAGCTCAACGTTAGAGCGACTGAATCGTAATCAGTAGATGGAGCGTTCGATTCCTCCCGCCGGCTCCCCACCGCTTTGGGAGTCGAGAGTATTTGCTTAATCGCAGGCTGAATCACCCGAAAAGTATGCTGCAATCAACTATCTGCGTCAACGAGGACCGAGAGACATGGGAGCCTTCCCTCAGGGTGCTCTTGAGAAGCCTGAGTCTTCACTGTCCCGAAATGGCGATCAGCCTGTTCTATCCTTTTGCCAACCAGGCATTTCTTCGATGGCTAGGTGCGTACCCCCAAGTACAGCTGCAGCCGGATCGCCTGAAGAATGGTTACGGCTGGAACGTAAAGCCACAAGCCATTATGCAATTGCTCGATGCTGGCTTCGACGAAGTCATCTGGATCGATTCGGACGTGTTTGTAACCAGGGACATTCGCCCATTGTTCCATGCCCTCGACGAAGCAGTCTTTGTGGCGACAGAGGCTACGTGTTCGCTGGATCGCAACGACCACGATGGAGCCGGGCGTCGTGCGCAGTTATGGCAGCTTTCGGTCGGTCGCGTTCTCCCCTGGGCTTCTCTCAATTCCGGCATACTCCGAGCGACCCGACGGCACTATCCTTAGTTGCTACAATCCGATGCATACCAAAGTTGCCAGCAAAAGGAAGAGGAGATGCGGAAAAGACCCATTCACATGCGGGGCGATCAAGATGTATTGACCGCACTCTTGACTTCGACCGAATTCGCCCATATCCCGTTAAAAACGCTTCGCAGAGGTAAACACATCGTTCAGTTTGACGGAGTATGGGGCTATACAACGGCCGAGCGGCTGCAGAGTCTGCTCGGTGATGGGCCAACGTTCATTCATTCTATGGGCTGTAAGCCGTGGGTGGCGCGTTGGGAATCGCAGCGACGCAATGGCCTGATAGAGTATTTGAAGATGGTATATCTCGACGTGTCACCGTACACTTTGTCTGCTGCCAAATTCAAGGAGGATTTGGGATGTGAGACGAGGTGGCTGTGCGCACATTACAAGTTCAGTGCAATCCTTCGATCGCTAGCGATGCAGCACCCAGCGCTCACCGGCCTGCCGATGGCCGTCTTTCTCGACATTGCTCGGCTTATAAAACGTGTACACGAGTCGATGTTTCAACGATTCGACATACCGAGGGCTCGCGACTGACCAACGAATGTATCTTCAGGTGATGGTCAAATAATGGTGAAACAATAACAGCCGTGGGAAGCTCCGAAGCTCAGCGTGAATAGCGATATTGAATTCCAGTATTAGCTATATTGCTTGACGATTACTCCGTCCAATCTCAGAGCTTGAGAGAGGGTTTTTTTTTACAAAGAGAATTCATGAAACGACTACGCATTTTGGTGTTAGGACCGTACTGCGACCCAGCGGCTGTGAGCATGCCTTATGTCACTTATTCTCATGCGGCAGCGCTCGCCGAGCTCCATGACGTTGCCCTGGTTGTTGGATCGCCCAGCGAGGAGAACGTGCGCCGCGCAAAGGGGCCATTTCGCACCATCGAAGTGGTACGGATGACATTGCTGGAGCATATCTATGCCTGGAGTTTGCGTAGGATCTTCAAATACAACTTTGACACTCAGGTGTTGACAGCTTTCAGCTACCCGTTTTCTGTTGCCTTTGAGTGGTACGCCTGGCGACAGTTGCGGCGGCGCATCTTTGCCGGCGAGTTCGATGTCGTACTGCGCGTCCTACCGATGACACCGGCCCTGCCGAGTCCTTTTGCTTTTTTCCTGCGCAAGGGACCTATACCCTTCGTGATCGGGCCGCTCAATGGTGGTTTGCCCTGGCCGCCCGGCTTTAGCCAACTTGAGAACCAAAAAGAATGGATCGCTAACCTGCGGAATCTGTATCGATATCTGCCTTTCGCTCGCTCGACCTATCGTCACGCGGCAGCGATCATAGCCGCTTCCTCTCAAACCTATTCCGAGTTTGCCGAGTATGGCGACAAACTGTTTTTTGTCCCGGAGCCGGGCATCGCTCGTTCTTTGTGTTACGGTGATTCGCGTAGTCCGGCGCGTGGGGCCAAGCTTGAGCTGATCTTCGTTGGCGGCTTGGTTCCCCGCAAGGCTTGTGATCTTGCTTTGCGCGCGGCGGCACCCCTTTTGCGCAGCGATTTGGCTCGCTTTACCGTGCTCGGTGACGGCCCAGAGCGGAACCGCCTCGAGCAGCTTGCAAGATCCCTTGGGATTGAAAAGGCCGTTTCTTTCTGCGGCTGGCTCAGCCATGCGGAAGTCATCAAGCGCCTCCGATCTGCTGATGTGTTCGTGTTTCCATCGCTTCGCGACAATGGCGCAGGCGTAGTTTTCGAAGCCCTTGGCACTGGCGCCGTACCTGTGGTCGCAGACTTCGGCGGCCCCGGAGATATCGTTCATCCAGGGGTGGGGTACAAGGTGGCTGTTACGACTGAGAATGATATCGTGGCGCAGATGGAAAAGATTCTGACAGAACTGGCCTACAATCGGGACCGGCTCGAGCAGCTACGGCGACAAGGAATGGCTTACGTGCGGGAACGCTTAACTTGGGATGCCAAGGCCCAATCCATTACTCGGGTCCTGCATTGGGCTGTGGGGCGGGGTCCGAAGCCAGATCTTTTGCCTCCTAAGATGCTGTGTCCGCAGAATGCTTAGCTCATTTTAAAGGAGTAGCCGCTCTTATGCCACGTAAATGGGATGCCAGAAAATTCGATGCGACCTATAGAGACTTAATTTGTCAAAGTGCTTTCGCGGTCCACTTTGGGCCACCGGGCTATTACTCCCGCTATCGCTCGCGCTACAAGACGCTCATCAAACGATTTTGTTCTCTGGCACCAGCGACGCCAGTAGATGTGCTGGATATTGGGGGGGGACAGTTGGCGCTCCTATGCAAGCACTTATGGGGTGATGACGCGTGCGTAGCCGATATCAATTTTGGCAGGCCATTATTTGATTATTTACGGTCGCAAGGGGTGCAAGCGATGCAATGGGACTTGTGTCAAGTAGAACAGCCATTTACAGAGTCATTCGATTTTATCTTCTTTTCAGAAGTTATTGAACATCTACCATTACCGGGACATATCGTGTTGGAACGACTCAGGAGAGCACTTAAGCCCGGTGGCATACTAATTTGCTCAACGCCAAACTTCTATCGGTTACGCAACGTGGTCTATGTTGCTCTGGGCCGCCGTATTTACGATTATTGGCGCATGCCGGAAGGCAGCGGTTTAAGCCACGTGATTGAATACAGCCGTGATCATCTCCAATGGCAATTTGAAAAAGCTGGATTCAAGGATTGTCATATAGAGCTGTGCCAAATGCACCACTCATCGACTAATCCGGTGTTCCGACTTGCATTGTGGATTGGATATCCAGTATTCTTGATTCCACGTTGTCGCGGTAGCTTGTTAGCAATTGCCCATGCACCCTAAAGCGGCTTGTGCTATAGCTAGAGCAGATGCATAGCGAAATCAGGGCAGCAAAGCAGGCCGTTGAGGACAGGTGGCTGAGTGGTCTAAGGCAGCAGCTCGCAAGAGCTGCTGTACAACGTAAGTCGTATCGGAGTTCGAATCCTTGCCCTGTCCGCCAGTCCCACGTGACGACCTGACTCCTGACTACTGACCTCTGAACACCGTATGCCTGGCATCGTTGGAATAATCAGTAAACACGGACCGTCGACAGAGTGGCGCTCTATGATTCACTCCATGGTTAAGTGCATGACGCATGAGGCGTTTTACGTGAGCGGCACATATATCAATGAGGAGCTCGGTCTCTCGAGCGGATGGGCTTGTCACAAGGGGGCGTTCGGGGATTGTCTTCCTATCTGGAACGAAAAGAAAGACATCTGCCTTCTGTTTTCGGGCGAGGATTTTGCCGACCAAGCCGACATCGACGCGCTTAAAACGCGTGGGCACGAATTTGCCTCAGATGATGCAAGTTATCTTGTCCACTTGTACGAAGAAGTGGGTTGCGCGTTCCTCGAGAAAATCAATGGCTGGTTCAGCGGGGCCTTACTGGACCTTCGTGAGCAGACAGTCGTTCTGTTTAACGATCGGTACGGAGTAAATCGAATTTATTATCACGAGGACGCGAGTGGATTTTATTTTTCTTCTGAAGCGAAGGCCCTTTTAAGAGTCCTGCCCGGCACTCGGCAACTTGATCTACGTAGTTTGGGCGAGGTTATTTGTTGCGAGACCGTTCTGCAAAACAGGAGTCTCTTCTCCGGGATCTCGCTGCTTCCGCCAGGTTCGGCGTGGGTCTTTTCCCGGGGAGAACCAGTGAAGAAGAAAACTTACTTTAAACAGGAAGCATGGGAAAGTCAGCCGGAGTTAAGCGAATCTGACTTTTACGAGAAGTTGAAAGAAACCTGGACACGGGTCCTTCCCAGGTATTTCCGTGGGAAACAGTCCATCGGCCTGTCTTTGACCGGTGGGGTAGATAGCCGGATGATCCTGGCCTGGGCGCCCCGTCTCCCTGGCACCCTTCCATGCTATACGTGGGGCGGTAAATACCGTGATTGCGCCGACGTCAAGATTGCGCG
>QHOF01000316.1 GCA_003219335.1 Verrucomicrobiota bacterium
GATCTTTTCCTTGGCCTCCAGTTTCTTCATCAGCCAGGCTTCCGCGCGATCTGGCGTGCTGATTTCCTCCAGCATCTTCATCGATTCTTCATTGGCGCCGCCGTGCAATGGCCCTTTGAGGGTCGCGACCGCCGAGGTGACCGCAGCATAGATCCCCGCCAGTGTGGAAGCGGTCACGCGTGCAGCAAATGTGGACGCGTTAAATTCGTGGTCGGCGTAAAGATTGAAAATCGTGTCAAGCATTTGGATTTGCCAATCCTGAGGAACCTTGCCCTCCAGTTTGTAAAAGAAGTTCCCGGCTTGCGTGAGGTCTGGCCTTTCCGGCAACGGCTGTTGGCCATGCGAAATGCGCCAGCCATCGGTGATCAAAGTGGAAACGCGCGCGATCAGGCGAATCGATTTGCGGATGTTGGCGTCGTGCGAGTTGTCGCTCAGGTCTTTATCGAATGCGCTCAGCATCGACACACCGGTGCGCAGCATATCCATCGGATGAGTCGTGCTCGGCAGAAGTCGCAGCATTTCGGTCACTGGTCCTGGCAGCAAGCGCTCGGCGGCAATTTGTTGTCTAAACTCGGCCAGTTGTTTCCCATTCGGCAACTCGCCATTCAGCAGCAGGTAAGCGACTTCCTCAAAACTCGCCTTCTGCGCCATTTCATGAATGTCGTAGCCGCGATACATCAGCCCGGCGTTAGGATCGACCCAGCAAATTGCTGTCTCGCCGGCAATCACGCCCGCCAGTCCCGGGCTGTATTCTGGTTTGGTCTCCACGCTCATCTTCTTATTTTCACCTTAACGACGAAACGCATTTCCACAAATCATCGGTCGTGAAATCCTAGCCAATTTTCCGCTGCCGGATCGTACTCAAGCAATTCGTAAAGCTCTTTCCGCGTTTGCATCTTGTCGAGCCAACCGCTTTGCGTGCCCGCTTTTTTCAGCGCGCGCAAAAATTCTTCGCTCGCTTTGATCGCAACTCGAAAAGCGCTCTGGGGAAAAATCACCATCCGGTATCCAAAATCTGCGAGCTCCCGAAACGACAGTAAGGGGCTTTTGCCAAACTCAGTCATGTTCGCCAGCAACGGCGCTTTCACTTCCTTCGCGAACTCGCGGAACTCTTCGGCACTTTGCAATGCCTCTGGAAAAATCGCGTCCGCGCCGGCTTCAATATATTTTTGCGCGCGTTTAACCGCACCTTTGAAATCTTCCACCGCGCGCGAGTCCGTCCGTGCAATGATCAAAAAATGTTTGTCGCGGCGCGCCGCTGCGGCCGCTTTTATTCGGCCAATCATTCCGTCAACATCCACCAGTGATTTACCGGAAAGGTGACCGCAACGCTTGGGAAATTCCTGGTCTTCAATGTGACATCCGGCGAGACCTGCGGCTTCAAGTTCGCGAATTGTCCGGGCCACGTTTTCCGCGCCACCGAATCCGGTATCCGCATCGACGATTGCCGGAATGTTGACCGCGTTCGCCACATAACCGGCGAGCCTCACCACCTCGGTCATTGTGAGCAATCCGATGTCCGGCACGCCCGCCGTCGCGTTCGCCATTCCCGCGCCGCTCATGTACACCGCATCAAAGCCGACGCGCTCCACCTGCCGCGCCATCGCCGCATTCGGCACACCGGGCAACATGATGCAGCTCTGCGCAATCAATTCGCGCAGCCTCTTGCTTTTGCTCATGCTCGTGCTCGTAATCGACTCACTCCTTCATCACGCACGCCCGCAGCAGTTCATCGACGCTCTCCGCCTCATCCAGTTTCCAGATAATCTCGATGATCTTCTTGCCTCGTTCCTGGCCAAGGATGGGCTCAACGAGCGCGTTAAACTTTCCTTCCACCTCCGAATCTTTCAGCGGATTCTTCGCGTGCCCCAGCGGATAATCGACGCGTCTGGTCACCCGCCGGCTATCCGCGAGATCAACATGCACAATGTTGGCGACCGCGTCGGGATACATCGCGCTCAGCTCCGCGTTGCGTTCCACCCTCACATTTTCCAAAAACTTCCAGACCTCCGGATCCTTGAAACGCCGCGGCTCGAATTGTCTGTCGGTGATTTCGCCGTCGATCAGCGCAATCGCCGTGATGTACGGCAAACTGTGGTCCGCCGTTTCGCGCGTCTTTGGTTTCCATTTTTCCGGCTCACTCCCGATGATATCCACCGCGGCGTCGTGACTCTCGATCACCACGCGCTTGATTTGCGAAAGGTCGCCAATCTGGCTTCGCAAAAAAAGAGCGGCTTCAATGGCGCTCTGGCTGTGATATTCCGCCGGCCAAAATTTGATGCTGGTCTTCAAAATCATTTCCGGCGCGCCTTTGAATTTTTCGCCGACATCACCAAGCGACACGCCCAATTGTTTCTCGAAACCCATTTGCCCTTCGAAGATCGGCGCCGGCCCGGTCATGCCTGCGCGGGCAAGCAGCGCCGAGTAAACGCCGTGCCTCGCCGCGTTCGCGAAAGCCACGCCCTTCCAGTGCGAGAGCTCGCCCGCGCGCGCCTGCCGCATGGCCGCGCCTGCCACACCGGCAATGTTGACGGCGTGCCGGGTTTTTGCCGGATCAAGTTTCATCAGGCGCGCAGACGCGAGCGCGGTCGAGAACGCGCCATACGTCACATGGTCCCACCCGCGTGCACGAATACTCGCCGCGTCGCAGAGGCGGCATTGCACTTCGTAGGCCAGCGCGATCGCGGTGATTAATTCGCGCCCATTTGCGCCTGCGCTTTCCGCAGCAGCCAGCGCAGCGGAAATATTATCGCTCGGATGCGCAGGTTCTTTCGAGAGATACGTGTCGTTGTAATCGAAGTAACGGATCGCGCAGCCGTTGGCGAATGCCGCCCAGTCGGGCGACGCCTTGTGGGTTGTGCCAATGATTGTCGAACCATGTTTCGCCGAAAAATCGAGAGCGACCTTACGCGCAATCGCGCACGGCTCTTCCTTCCACGCTCCGAGCGCAACACCTAACGAGTCGATCACGCGCCGCTTCACTTCGTGCACGACTTTGTTTGAAAGATCTTCAAACCGAAGCGCGCACGCATAATCAGCGAGTTGATGAGCAAGGGTTTTCTTCATGAAGGCTGAAATTTCAATCTGCCGATGAATCTTCGGTCAGCAAGCTCTTGTAGGGCAGGCGCTCCGCCTGCTCGCTTTCGGCAACCGATACGGTTGCCCTACAATCCAGAATCGCGCACAATCTCTGCGTGAGCGAATTTCAATCTGGCGGCGAATCGTCCATGTTATTCGTGTAATCGTGATTCAAATTTCCTCGACATGAGCAAAGTTTATCCTAACGCCACCGCCGCGCTTAACGGCCTGCTTCACGACAACATGACGATCGCTGCGGGCGGGTTCGGGCTGTGCGGCATTCCGGAAAATCTGATCGCGGCGTTGCGC
>QHOF01000324.1 GCA_003219335.1 Verrucomicrobiota bacterium
ACATCGCGATCGAGTTCGGGTTTCGCGGTGTGGGCACGACAAATTCGAATAGTTGCGCTAGCGGCACGGTATCAGTCGGCGAAGCGCTGCGGTACATCAGGGACGATTTTGCGGATGTGATTGTCGCCGGCGGAGCGGAAGCACCTCTGACGACCATCACCGTCGGCGCGTTCGACATCATCAAAACCATGAGCAGATGGCCGGGCGATCCCTCTCTGGCTTGCCGTCCGTTCGATCTGTTGCGCGATGGGTTTGTCATGGGCGAAGGTGGCGCTTCGCTCGTCATCGAAGAACTCGAACATGCGCGCGCCCGCGGCGCGCACATTTACGCGGAAGTGCTCGGATACAGTCTAAATAACGATGCTTTCCATATGACCTCGCCATTGCCAAACGGCGAATCGTCCATTCGCGCCATGCGCGAAGCGCTCGCGGACGCGCAATTAGCGCCCGAGCAGATCGATTATATCAATGCGCACGCTAGCTCCACCCAGCTCAACGACAGCGCCGAAACGGCGTCGATCAAACAAGTGTTTGGCGAGCATGCGCGGCGGATCCCTGTTAGCGGAACAAAGGGTTATTACGCCCATCCGCTGGGCGCGACCGGCGCGATCGAGGCAGCGCTTTGCGCGCTTGCTTTAGACCAGCAATGGGTTCCGCCCACAATTAACTATCGAAACAACGATCCAGCGTGTGATCTCGATGTTGTGCCCAACCACGGACGGGAAGCCGAACTGAAATATGTAATGAGCAACTCATTTGGTTTCGGCGGAATTAACGCGTGTGTCGTGTTGGGCCGTGTGTAACTCAGGCATCTTGCCTGATCAGTCGCGCAGGCTTCCAGCCTGCAAGCTGCTCGGGCAGGATTGCCGTCCGACAAACAGGCAGGGATACCTGTGTTACAATAGATCCGGCCGGTTTTCGCGTGTGCGCTCGATTGCCTGTTCTTTACGCCACTTGTCGGTCTCGGCGTGATTTCCGGAAAGCAAAACTTGCGGAACTTTCCATCCGCGAAATTCTGCGGGGCGCGTGTACTGTGGGGCTTCGAGTAAGCCACGATTGAAACTGTCGTCCACTGCGGATTGCTCATGACCAAGTGCGCCCGGCAGCAGGCGTACGATCGCATCGACAACGACGACCGCCGCAATCGCCCCGTTAGTGAGCACGTAATCGCCAATTGAAACCTCGAGATCGACAAGATGTTCGATCACACGGTGATCGACTCCTTCGTAATGGCCGCAAACGATGATCAAATGCGATTCCTGCGAAAGCTGTCTCGCTATCTGTTGATCGAAACGGCGGCCAGCAGGAGACATTAGAATGATTTTTGATTTTCGATTTTCGATTTTCGATTGTTGGATGTTGGGCGTTGGATGTTGGGCGTTCGACGTTTTCTGCGTCATGTCGCGCAGATCTTCGACCGCGGCGAAAATCGGTTCCGGCTTCATCACCATTCCCTGCCCTCCACCGAACGGCGCATCATCGACCACGTGATGTTTGTCCGTCGTCCAATCCCGCAGGTTATGAATGTGCAGCTCGATGATTCCTTTCTCCTGCGCGCGTTTCATGATGCTCTCGCCCAATGGCGCGCGGCAGATTTCAGGAAACAACGTGACGATGTCGATCTTCATTTAGGAAAGAAAACATCGAACGCCCAACTCCCAACGTCCAATATCGAACTGTAGGGCCTTTGACTCGTTTGCTCCCGCTCACTCGGCCTCCGGCCGGCCCGTCTATGTCGCTCGCGTCCCCGCGACTCCGTTCTGTGAAACGCCATCGCTTGGCATTCGCCGCGGCGAACGCCCTACAAATCATTCTACAATTTCGAGAATCGCGCGCTGTCCGTGGCGCGCGGCCGAACTCGCGAGCAACGCGCGGATAGCATGTATGGTCTGGCCGCCTCGGCCAATCACACGGCCAACATCCCCGTGCCGGAGTTGCAATTTAAAGATAGTCGTTCTGCCGTTGGGAATTTCCGTCAGCACCATGTCGTCAGGAAATTCGATCAATTGCCGAATCACGAACTCCAGAAATTCCCTCATACGTCAGAAATTAATCACGAATCCGCCTTCGCACAACACTACGGCGTGACAGGTGAACACGAATAAACACGAATTTTCGCTCGCCAGCCGGAGACTGTAGGGTGCGCTGTCCTCAGCGCATCCTCGCTCCGCGGCAACGGAAGTCCGCTGAGACAGCGGACACTACAGCCTACGCAAGCAATCTCTACTTTAGCTCGGCGTAGTCTCAGCCGCTGGCGCAGTCACCGCCAGTTTTTTGTTCTTCTTAATCAAGCTGCGCACCGTGTCGGATGGTTGCGCGCCTTTGCTGATCCAGTACTCGACCCGGTCAACGTTCAACGTGCTATTGTGACCGGGCTTCTTTGGGTCGTACGTGCCGATAATCTCGATGAATTTCCCGTCACGTGGGCTGCGGCTGTCGGCCACGACCACCTTATAGTATGGGCGATTTTTTGTGCCTTCTCTGCGTAACCTGATTGAAACTGACATGGTTCGGAAAGTTAAAATGGTTAAATAGTTACAAGATGACAAATGTTAAGTATTTACAAATGTTAAAACGTAAAATACGTTAGTATCCGATCTCCTTAACGTTGGAACCTTTTTAACTCTTTTAACGCTCTCTTCATTTTGCCCGCGCTTTTCATCAGCTTGCGCATCTGATCAAAGCGCCGCAGCAAATCGTTCACCTCTGTGACGGTGCGCCCGCTGCCGCGCGCGATCCGCTGCCGTCGCCGCGCATTCAGAATGTCGGGGCGCGCCCGCTCTTCCTTCGTCATCGAAAGCACGATGGCTTCCGTGCGCTTAAGCTGCTTCTCATCAACTGAGAGGCCCTGCATATTACCCATCCCGGGCAACATGCCAAGAATATTCTCCAGCGGCCCCATCCGTCGCATCATCCTGAACTGCGCCAGGAAATCATTGAAATCGAATGAAGCGGTGCGCAGTTTGCGTTCGAGCCGGGCAGCGTCTTCAACTTCCACCGCTTCGGCCGCTTTCTCGACGAGACCGACCACATCGCCCAATCCCAGAATCCGGCCCGCCAGTC
>QHOF01000023.1:0-2167 GCA_003219335.1 Verrucomicrobiota bacterium
CAGGATTACAAAATCGCGGATATCTCATTGGCGGATTTTGGAAGAAAAGAAATTTCCATCGCGGAAAAGGAAATGCCCGGTCTGATGGCGATCCGGGAAAAGTACGCGCCACAGAAACCGCTCGCCGGTGTCCGCATCACTGGATCATTGCACATGACGGTGCAGACGGCCGTTTTGATTGAAACGCTCACCGATCTGGGCGCGAGTGTGCGCTGGGCAAGCTGCAACATTTTCTCGACCCAAGATCACGCTGCGGCGGCTATCGCCAAGCGCGGCATCTCCGTGTTCGCGTGGAAAGGCGAATCACTCGAAGATTATTGGTGGTGCACTTACCGGGCGATTTCACATCCGGAAAGCAAAGGCCCGCAGCTGGTGGTCGATGACGGCGGCGATGCCACGTTGCTCATTCACAAAGGCTACGAGTTGGAGGAAGGAAGCGATTGGGCAAGGACCGAATCAGCCAATAAAGAAGAACAGGTGATCAAAGATTTGTTGCTGGAGATTCATCGTGAGAATCCCTATCGCTGGCACGAGATTGTGAAGGAGTGGCGGGGGGTTTCGGAAGAAACCACCACCGGCGTCCATCGGCTTTACAAAATGGCGCAGGAAAAGCGGCTGCTGGTTCCCGCGATTAACGTGAACGATTCCGTCACCAAATCGAAGTTCGACAATCTTTACGGCTGCCGGCATTCGCTGGTCGATGGATTGAATCGCGCACTCGACGTGATGCTTGGCGGCAAAGTCGCTGTGGTATGCGGCTACGGCGATGTCGGCAAAGGCTGCGCGCAATCGTTGCGCGGCCAGGGTGCCCGCGTGGTGATCGCCGAGATCGATCCCATCAATGCGTTGCAGGCCGCGATGGAAGGCTACGAAGTGGCAACTGTCGAAGATACGCTTGGCCGCGGCGATGTTTACATCACCGCCAGCGGCAATATCGACGTGATCACGCTCGATCACATGCAACAGATGAAAGACCAAGCGATCGTCGCGAACATCGGTCATTTCGACAACGAAATTCAGGTCGATGCGCTCAACGCAGCCAAAGGTGTGAAGAAAACCAATATCAAACCGCAGGTGGACAAGTACACGTTCCCCGATGGCCGCGAAATTTTCCTGCTCGCCGAAGGCCGCCTGGTAAACCTCGGTTGCGCCACCGGTCATCCGAGCTTCGTCATGTCCAATTCATTTTCCAACCAGGTCCTGGCGCAGCTCGATCTCTGGAAGAACCGCGACACTTACAAGGTTGGCGTTTACGTTTTGCCGAAAAAACTCGACGAAGAAGTCGCGCGCCTGCACTTGGAAAAAATCGGCGTCAAACTCACTAAGCTTTCGCAAAAGCAAGCCGATTACCTCGGCGTGCCAATCGACGGCCCGTTCAAGTCAGAGCACTACCGATATTGATTCGGCGTCTCGAGCGATTCGGTGACGTGCAGACGAGTCACTCTTAGCTCGCCGATTTCGAGGCGTTTGATTTTCGCGTGCCTAACGAGTAGTCGGCCAATTGCGACGAGTCCAAGCGTCGCCGCGCCAATTGCGATTGCGCCAGCGGCTATGGCGCCGATGGATTGCGCGCCTACTGCAAGCGCGCGAACGGCGACGGGGCCGAACCCCTTCGGAGTTTCTTCAAGTTGATTTGATTTCATGTGTCACTAGACTAGCGGATGCCAAATCGTGCTTTCTTCAACAAATTTACTTATGAATTCACGGTTCGCGGTTGTGGAGGCGTGATAAAAAACAGCGGTGTCAGCACGTAAAGCACGAAGGCGATGCGGACATCAAAGAACGTCGCGGCAACGCCGAGCAGATAGGACACCACGCCGACAAAGGATTTGCGCGCGAGATGCGGCACGATCGCACCGATCATCTCCGGCTTGAGTAGGTTTCGCAGATGTACGATTGCAGCGCGATGAAGAGCAGCGTGTTTATGGCCATCACTGCGCCAAACAAACTCACCGCCAGCGCGTTCATCGGATACTCGCCCATCAAAGCCGTCGGAAATGGGATGAACGATTGGCCCATCAGAAAGATTGAGTTCAGCCAAATCATTCCATAGGTGACGTGCCGCGCGAACATGAGCAGGTGATAATGATTCAGCCAAAATTTGCAGACGATGATAAAGCTGATCAGCCAACTCAGAAACTTCGGCAGAAGATCGACAAGCTGATGA